>NZ_JBFTLQ010000053.1:0-56754 GCF_056396525.1 Cupriavidus sp. 05T41 | reverse complement strand
GCCGGTAGCGTCAGCAGCCCAATCAAAGCCAACGCGCCCACCACGAAACCAGCCTCAGACGAGAAGTCTGAGCGCCCAGCCTTCTGCAAGAATCGCTTTCTTTTGGTTACTTTTCTTTTCGAGAAAAGAAAAGTGACACTTACATGTGCGCGAACGGGCTACCAAGCCCGCGCCGCTAGGCCCACAGCCGCGAGCACACAACACAACTTACTCCCCCGCCGCCCCCACGCAATACCCAACAATCGCATCCAACACACTCTCCGCCTCACCCACGGCAGCCGCGCAGCGTATCGCGACCCCCGGATGCTTCTGCCGGCAATCGTCCAGCAATGCCGGCAGATCCCGCCGCAGATGGCCGCCCTGGCCGAAGAACACCGGCACCACCGTGATGTCCGCAATGCCGCCGTTGGCCAGTTCGGCCAGCGTGTCAGGCAGGGACGGCGCCATCAGCTCCAGGAAGGCCAGGCGCACCGTGCTGTCGGGCAAGGCCGCCGCCAGCTTGGCGTGCAACCGGTCGAACGGCTCGCGCCAGCGCGCGTCGCGCGCGCCGTGGCCGAACAGGACCAGTGCCTTGGCGGGAGTGGCAGGGGCGTTCATGAGTGCGGCCTAGTGCCGGTCCACCCAGCGCAAAGCGCCAAGCGCCACCAGCAGGTACAGCGTGCCGGGAATCAGCGCCGAGACGATCGGCGGCCAGGTATGGAGCAGGCCCACGTGCGAGAACAGCGTGTTGGACAGGTGGAAGGACAGCCCCAGCATGATGCCGCCGAACACCTTCACGCCCACCGCGCCGGCCCGCGCGTGCAGGTAGGCGAAGGGCAGGGCCAGCGCCACCATGACGAACAGCGTGAGCGGGTAGATCACCTTCTTCCAGAAGGCGATCTCGTAGCGCTGGGTGTCCTGCTTGTTGTCGCGCAGGTGGCGGATATAGCGGAACAGGTCCAGCGTGGACATGCGCTCCGGCTCGACCAGCAGCACCGACAGGATCTGCGGCGTCAGTTCCGAGCGCATGGTCATGCTAGCCACGCTCTTCTGCTCGCCGCGGAAGACCGGGGCCAGGGCATCGGCCTTGCCGGGCTCGCCGCGCGGCAGCTCCAGGAAGTGCGTCTCGGTGACGTCGCTGAGCTGCCAGGACTGGCTGCCCTGGTAGCGGCCTTCCTTGGCCACGCGGATCACGCCGAGACGGTACTGGTCGTCGAACTCGTAGATGGTGACGCCGGTGATGCTCTGGTCGGGACGCAGGCCGGCCACGTTGACGAAGCGGGTGACCTCGTGGCCTTTGCCGGCGTCGCGGTCGCGGTCCTTGACCCACACGCCGGAGCGGAAGCCGGACGACACCGTGGCGCCGAGCGCCTCGAGCTTGACCTTCTGCGCGTACTGCTCGGCCTTGGGGCCGATGAACTCGCCGAAGATGAAGGTGACGATGGCCAGCGGCACCGCCAGCTTGAACAGCGAGAACAGCGCCTGCCGCGTGTTGAGGCCGGCCACGCGGAAGATGGTGTACTCGGACTGGCTGGCCAGCTGCGAGAACACGTAGATCGCGCTGATCAGCACCGCGATCGGCAGCACCTCGTAGATGCGCGTGGGCGCCTGCAGGATGACGTGGAAAAATGCCACCAGCGAGGTGTAGCGCCCGGCCACGCTTTCCAGTTCGCTGAGCATGTCGAAGAACACGAACAGCGCCAGCACGGCGAACAGGATGAAGGAGAAGACGCCGTAGATCAGGCGGCCGAAATACCGCTCGTAGACGCGCAATACCCTCATGCCTGGCCACCCTTGGCGGCCTTGCGCGGCAGCCCCAGCACGGCGCGCCAGCCGCCCAGGCTGATGTTCTGGCGATAACGGAACAGCATCACCGCGCCCAGCAGGGCGATCAGGTGGAACGGCCACCAGGCCATGGCGAAGGGGATGGAGCCGGAGCGCACCCAGGATTGCGAGAGATTGATCAGGTTGCTGTAGGTCAGGTAGATCAGCACCGCGAACACCAGCGGCGTGTAGCGGCCCAGGCGCGGGTTGACGTAGGCCAGGGGAATGGCGATCAGCACGAAGTTGAAGGCCAGCAGCGGCAGCGACATGCGCCACAGCAATTCGCCCAGGTTCTCATTGGTGCGGTTGCGCAGCAGGTCGATGGTGTCGCGGCTCTTGGTGGGCAGGCTGGCGTCGGACTCGGGTGGTTTGTTGTCCACCTTGACCGCGTACTGGTCGAATTCGACGATGCGGTAATCGAGCTTGCCGGGGGTGCCGGTATAGCGGCGGCCGTTTTCCATCACGACCAGGCGGTCACCGTTGGGCATGGTGCGGAACTGGCCCTGGTGGGCCAGCGACACGCCGATCTTGCCGGCTTCGGCGCTGGCCACGAAGACATTGCGCGCGTGGCTCATGTCGGCGTCGATGCTTTCGATGAACAGCACGTAGTTGCCCTTGGCCGGCTCGATGAAGCGCCCGGCGGCGATCATGGACAGCACGCCGCGCTGCTCGAAGCGGTCGCGGAACAGGGCGCTCTGCTGGTTGGCCCACGGCCACGCGAACATGCCCAGCAGCAGCGACATGACGATGAACGGCGCGGCGAACTGCAGCACGGGCTTGACCAGGTCGCGCAGCGAGATGCCGGCCGAGAACCACACCACCATCTCCGAATCCTTGTACCAGCGCGTGAGCACGATCAGGGTGGAGATGAACAGCGTGGCGGAGAGCAGGATCGACAGGTAGCCGATGGTGGCCAGGCCGATCAGCATCAGGACGTCGTTCGGGCTGGCCTGGCCATTGGCGGCCATGCCAAGGATGCGGATCACGAGCGAGGTCAGCATGAAGGTCAGCATGACCAGGAACACCGCCCCGGCGGTGTAGGCGAGCTCGCGACGCAAGGCTTGTTGAAAGATCATGCGTTGTCGGTTCCGGGCTGCCGGCCGGCGCGGGCGATGGTGCGCCGGTGGGCTTGCTAGTCAGCATAGCGGACCGGCGGCGGCAAATCGCGGATAATAGGAGCTTTCTTTGGACGAGCCCCTGGAAGGAAGCGCGATGGAATTTAGCACAAAAGCCTTGGATTGGAGCAAAGCTGGCCAAAATGGTTTCCTGGCGACCAAGACCGATTGCCTCGTGGTGGGCCTGTTTGAAGGACAGAGCCTGGCCGGTGTGGCAAAGGCGCTCGACGTGGCCACCAAGGGCTTGGTGTCGCGGCTCGTCAAGCTCGGCGATTTCGAGGGCAAGCGCGCTACGCAGCTGATGCTGCACGAGGTGGCCGGCGTGGGCGCGGCCCGCGTGCTGTTGGTGGGCCTGGGCAAGGAGGGCGAGTTCAACGACAAGGCCTTCGCCGAGGCCGTGCGCACCGCGCTGCGTGCCTTGTCCGGCACGCGTGCGTCCAATGTGCTGTGGTGCCTGGCCCAGCAGCAGGCGCCCCAGCAGGCCGGCAACGCCGCCAACCTGTCCTGGCGCCTGATCACCACCGTCACGCTGATCCGCGAGGCGGGCTACCGCCTGCTGGAGCGCCATCCCGGGCTCAAGCGCGCCGGCGCCGCCGCCAATGGCAAGGACAAGGCCACCGGCCTGCGCAAGGTGGTGCTGACCGTGGATGCGGCCGACGCCAAGGCAGCGGCCCAGGCTGTGGTGCGCGGCGCTGCCATCGCCAGCGGCATGGAGCTGACCAAGGACCTCGGCAACCTGCCTTCCAATATCTGCACGCCCACCTACCTGGCCAACACCGCGCGCGGCATCGCCAAGCGCCACAAGCTCAAGGTGGAAGTGCTGGGCCGCAAGCAGATCGAAGCGCTCAAGATGGGCGCCTTCCTGGCCGTGACCAAGGGCGCGGTCGAGCCGCCCCAGTTCATCGTGCTGCGCTACGACGGCGCCTCGGCCAAGCAGGCGCCGGTGGTGCTGGTGGGCAAGGGCATCACCTTCGATACCGGCGGCATCTCGCTCAAGCCCGGCGAGGGCATGGACGAAATGAAGTACGACATGTGCGGCGCGGCTTCCGTGCTGGGCACCCTGCAGGCGGTGGCCGAGATGGGCCTCAAGCTGAACGTGATCGCCGTGGTGCCCACTTGCGAGAACATGCCCGCGGGCAACGCCACCAAGCCGGGCGACGTGGTCACCAGCATGTCCGGCCAGACCATCGAGATCCTCAACACCGACGCCGAAGGCCGCCTGGTCCTGTGCGACGCGCTGACCTACGTGGAGCGCTTCAAGCCCGCGGCGGTGATCGACGTGGCCACGCTGACCGGCGCCTGCATCATCGCGCTGGGCCACGTCAACAGCGGCCTGTACGCGCGCAACGACGGCCTGGCCGACCAGCTGCTGCAGGCGGGCCGCAAGGCCATGGACACCGCCTGGCGCATGCCGCTGGACGACGACTACCAGGACCAGCTCAAGTCCAACTTCGCCGACATGGCCAATATCGGCGGCCGCCCGGCCGGCAGCGTGACCGCGGCCTGCTTCCTGGCGCGCTATACCGAGAAGTACGACTGGGCCCACCTGGACATCGCCGGCACGGCATGGAAGAGCGGCGCGGCCAAGGGCGCGACCGGCCGTCCGGTGCCCCTGCTGGCGCAGTTCCTGATGGACCGCGCAGGCTGAGGCGGGCACGGTCCGGTGCCTGCGGGCGCCGGACCGTGCCGCCCCTCCCGCATTAAGAGGATTGCCCTTGACCATGACGCGCATCGATTTCCACAGCAACGTGCCCGACAAGCTCGGCTACGCCTGCCGCCTGATCCGCAAGGCCTACGGCGCCGGCCAGAAGCTGGTGGTGCATGGCGCGCCGGAGCAGCTGGCGCAGCTCGATGCGCTCCTGTGGACATTCTCCGCGCTGGATTTCCTGCCGCACTGCGGCGTCGATCACCCGCAAGCCGCGATGACGCCGATCGTGCTGGCCGCCACGCTGGACCAGGCGCCGCACCACCAGTTGCTGATCAACCTCGATACGCAGCCGCCCGCGCAGTTCGCCAGTTTCGAGCGCATGATCGAAGTGGTGGGCAGCGAAGCCGCCGACCGCGACGCCGGGCGCGAGCGCTTCCGCCTCTATCGCGAGCGCGGCTATCCGCTGGCGCACCACGATATCGCGCAGGCCAGCCAGGGCAAGGGAGAGGCAGCATGACCGAACGCACCACCTCGCGCGTGATCCCGCGCATCGGGCCCAACGACAGCATTCCCCTGCTCACGGAGGTCATCGACCTTCCCGCCGATGCATCCCGGCAGGCTGCTGCCGAAACCGCGCAAGCTGTGCCCGCGCACCCCGTCGCCGATCGCGCGACCCAGCCGCATATTGACCACGAACCATCCTGGCCCGGCCCGGCCACCCATGTGGTGGTGCCGCGCGAAGCCGGTGCGGCCACGCCCGCACCCGAAGTGCCGTTGCTGGGCCAGCCCAGCCCGTCGGCGCTCGAGGGTGCGTATTCCGCCTGGCATGGCTTGCCGCCGGCGGCAGGCCATGCTGCCGTGCCGGCGCCGCCGAGCGACGAGGAACTGCGCGCGGTGCGCAGCGAACTGCTGACCCGCGTGATGATGCGCTTTCGCACCGAGTGGCCGCAGGTGGTGGAGGCGCACACCGAAGCCACGCTGCAATCGCGGCTGGCCCCGCTGACCGCGCAGCTGGCCGCCGAGCTGACGCAGGCGCTGGAGGCGCGGCTGGTGGAATGGCTGGACGCCACGCTGGAAGAGATCGAACGGGATCCGGGCGGGGTCTGAGCGCGGGCGACGGATTGCCCGACGTTTTACACTCTCCCGACTCAGGGGGAGCAGAACAAACGGAAGTCGAAAAAAAGCCCGCGATCTCTCGCGGGCTTTTTTCTTCAGGCCTGGGGCAGTCTGCGCGGACTCAGTCCGTCACCGCGCCCTTGCTTGCCGTCGACGCCAGCTTGGCGAACTTCGCCAGCACGCCACGCGTGTAGCGCGGTGCCGGCTGCTTCCAGCTGGCGCGGCGCTTGGCCAGTTCTTCGTCGCTCACGTTGAGCTGCAGCAGCAGCTTGTGCGCGTCGATGGTGACCGAGTCGCCTTCCTGCACCAGGGCGATATTGCCGCCCACGTGCGCTTCCGGCGCGACGTGGCCGACCACCATGCCCCAGGTGCCGCCGGAGAAGCGGCCGTCGGTGATGAAGCCGACCGATTCGCCCAGGCCCTTGCCGATGATGGCGGAGGTGGGGGCCAGCATCTCGGGCATGCCGGGGCCGCCCTTGGGGCCCAGGTAGCGCAGCACCAGGATGTCGCCGGCGTTGATCTTGTCGGCCAGGATGGCGTCCATGGCGCTCTGCTCGTCTTCGAACACACGGGCCGGGCCGGTGATGACCGGGTTCTTCAGGCCGGTGATCTTGGCGACCGCGCCTTCCTCGGCCAGGTTGCCCTTCAGGATGGCGAGGTGGCCTTCCTTGTAGAGCGCCTTTTCGATCGGCAGGATCACGTCCTGGTCGGCACGCGGGGTGTCGGACACGTTTTCCAGTTCCTCGGCCAGCGTGCGGCCGGTGATGGTCAGGCAGTCGCCGTGCAGCAGGCCGGCCTTGAGCAGGATCTTCATGACCTGCGGGATGCCGCCGGCCTTGTGCAGATCAGTGGCCACATACTGGCCCGACGGCTTCAGGTTGCAGATCACCGGCACCTTGCGGCGGATGCGCTCGAAGTCGTCGATGGTCCATTCGACTTCCGCCGAGTGGGCGATCGCCAGGTAGTGCAGCACGGCGTTGGTCGAGCCGCCGGTGGCCATGATCAGCGAGACCGCGTTCTCGATCGACTTGCGCGTGATGATGTCGCGCGGCTTGATGTCCTTCTTGATGGCCTCGACCAGCACGCGAGCCGATTCGGCGGCGCTGTCGACCTTTTCCTGGTCGGGGTTGGCCATGGTCGACGAGTACAGCAGCGACATGCCCAGCGCCTCGAACGAGGAGCTCATGGTGTTGGCGGTGTACATGCCGCCGCACGAACCGGACGACGGGCAGGCGTTCTTCTCCACACCCTCGAAGTCTTCCACGCTCATGCGGCCGGCGGTGAATTCGCCCACGGCCTCGAACGAGGACACGATGGTCAGGTCCTTGCCCTTCCAGTTGCCCGGCTTGATGGTGCCGCCGTAGACATAGATGCCCGGCACATTGGTGCGCGCCAGCGCGATCATGCCGCCCGGCATGTTCTTGTCGCAGCCGCCGATCACGACCACGCCGTCCATCCACTGGCCCTGCGTCGCGGTCTCGATGCAGTCGGCGATGACTTCGCGCGAGATCAGCGAGTACTTCATGCCTTCGGTGCCCATCGACATGCCGTCGGAGATGGTCGGGGTGCCGAAGATCTGCGGGTTGGCGTCGGAGGCCTTGATGGCGGCCACGGCCGCGTCGGCCAGGCGCTGCAGGCCCGAGTTGCACGGCGTGATGGTCGAGTGGCCGTTGGCGATGCCCACCATCGGCTTGTCGAAGTCTTCCTTCTGGTAGCCGAGCGCGTAGTACATCGAGCGGTTGGGGGAGCGCGCCACGCCTTGCGTGATGTTTTGCGAGCGTTTGTTGTATGCCATGGGAATCTCCGGGGGATGGGGTGCCGGCCTGCGGGGGCCGCTCAGCTGACTGAGCGCCGGGCAGGCGCCTGCCATGTTGTGGGCGACAGCATGCCGCTTGCGTTTTATCGTGTCAAATATATTATTCAACCTCTATTGAGTCGAAAAACATATCAGGAGACCAATTGGACCTGCGCCAGTTGCGGTACTTCGTCACGGTGGCGGAAGAGTTGCATTTCGGCCGCGCCGCGCGGCGCCTGGCCATGACCCAGCCGCCGCTGTCCCAGCAGATCCAGGCGCTGGAAGAGGAGATCGGCGTGCAACTGTTCCTGCGCACGCGCCGCTCGGTGGCGCTCACCCCCGCGGGCCAGCAATGGCTGCCCGAGGTGCGCCGCGTGCTGGCCGATGCCGCCGCGCTGCCCGGGCTGGCCCAGCGCCTGGCGCGCGGCGAGGCGGGCACGCTCTCGCTGGCCTTTGTCAGCACCGCCGACTACGGCATCCTGCCGGACCTGCTGCGGCGCTTCCGCGCGCGCCATCCCAATGTGCAGTTGCAATTGCGCGAAGCCACCAGCGATATCCAGCTCGAGGCGCTGATGGAAGGCGCCATCGACGCCGGCCTGGTGATCCGCCCGCAATTGCCGGCCATGCCGCACGGCGTGTCCTACCTGCCACTGGTGCGCGAGCCGCTGGTGATGGCCGTGCCGCAGGGCTGGCGAGCGCAGGGCGCGGCCCACGACGGCAGGGACGCGGGGCAGGGCATCTCGCTGCGCGAGGCGGCTGGCGAGCCGCTCATCATCTTCCCGCGCAGAAGCGCGCCGGCGTTTTATGACATCATTACGGGCTGCTATGCGCGCGAAGGCCTGACGCCGGTGATTGCCCAGGAGGCCATCCAGATGCAGACCATCGTCAGCCTGGTATCCGCCGGCATGGGGGTGGCGCTGGTGCCGGCTTCGCTGTGCAACCTTCGCCGCACCGGTGTGTCCTACCTGCCGTTGCGCGACGCCGGGCCGGATATCGAGACCGGGCTGGTCTGGCGCGAGGCCGGCGCCGGCAGCGTGAGCCCGGTGCTGAGCTCCTTCATCGAGATCGCCGGCGCGCTCGCGTCTGCCATGACTGTGACGCAAAAGGCTGGCATAAAGCCGGACGCGGCCGCCGCCTGATCCTGGCGCGGCCACGCGCCGCGCGTGCGCGGCGCGAACCTACAACCCTAATTCACGGCAAACATGCTGATTCACCCGCAATTCGACCCGGTCGCCATTCACCTCGGTCCGCTCGCCATCCGCTGGTACGGGCTGATGTACCTGGCCGGCTTCATCATGTTCCTGTGGTTCGGCCGCCTGCGCATCCGCCAGCCGCATATCGCCGCGCAAGGCTGGACCGTCAAGGACCTCGACGACATGCTGTTCTTCGGCGTGCTGGGCGTGATCCTGGGCGGGCGGCTGGGCTACGTGCTGTTCTACAAGGCCGACTACTACCTCGCGCACCCGCTCGAAGTCCTCAAGGTATGGGAAGGCGGCATGGCCTTCCACGGCGGCTTTCTCGGCGTGATCGTGGCGATGTGGCTGTTCGCCAGGCTGCGCGGCCGGCACTGGATGGAAGTGACCGACTTCATCGCGCCGATGATCCCGTGCGGCCTGGCGGCCGGGCGCATCGGCAACTTCATCAACGGCGAGCTGTGGGGCCGGCCCACCGACCTGCCGTGGGGCATGGTCTTCCCGCAGGCCGGCGACAACATCCTGCGCCATCCGTCGCAGCTGTACCAGTTCGCCGGCGAAGGCGTGGCGCTGTTCATCATCCTGTGGCTGTTCGCCAGGAAGCCCCGCCCGATGGGCGCGGTCTCGGGCGTGTTCCTGATCGGCTACGGCGGTTTCCGCTTCCTGGCCGAGTTCGCGCGCGAGCCGGACAACTTCCTCGGCCTGCTGGCGCTGAATTTCTCGATGGGGCAGTGGCTCAGCCTGCCGATGATCCTGGCGGGCGTGGGGATACTGGTGTGGGCCAATCGCCGGGGCGATGCGGCGCGGGCCCAGGTGCGGTAAGCGCCGGCCGCGGACTGGAGAAAGCGGGCTTCGGCCCGCTTTTTTCATGGGGCTCCCCCATGTTCGTCCAGGCAAGAGCCGTCGCTTGCGACGGCGTGGACGGCGCGGATGTGATGGCCGCGCGATGTCGACAGGGCGGCTCCGGCTTGCGCGCCAACGGCCCCTGGGCGGGGCCGCCGGCGGTGTATATGCTTGCCTTCAGGCGCGCCGTCTGCCACACCCCGGCCAGCGGCGCACGCCGTCCGGCCCGAGGCGGGGCCAGGGGAGACAGCGATGGAAATGGCGCGTGAGGCGGCGGCACCGGCGGCGTCTGCGAAGCGGGTGCGCCTTGCTGCCACGGCGGACCTGCGGGACGATGCCGTGCTGCCCGCCCGGGTGGACGGCGTGGATCTGGTCGTGATCGGACATGGCGGCGGCGCGGCGGTCTACCAGGGGCACTGCCCGCACCGGGGCACGCTGCTGGCCGAGGGCGTCATCGACAACGGCGTGCTGACCTGCCGCGGGCACGGCTGGCGCTTCGACTGCGCCTCGGGAAATGCCGTGGACCAGCCCGGGGTCTGCCTGAAGCGGTTCGCCGCCTTCGTCGAGGACGGCGGGGTCAGCGTGGACCGCGACGAGGTTCTTGCCTGGCAATGCCGGGAGGCAGACAGGGAGGCAGACAGGGAGGCGGACGGGCAGGCTGACCGGCAGGTGGCGCCGCCATCCGCGGCGCCAGGCGCTGGCCCGCGGCCGCTCTCGGCGCTTCCCGGGCCGAAGGGCCTGCCCTTGCTGGGCAGCACGCTGCAGCTGCTGTGGGCGCAGCGGCGGATGCACCTGGTGTTCGAGCGGTGGTGCGACGAGTTTGGCCCGCTTTACCGCATCCGCCTGATGAACCGCCCGGCTCTGGTGATCGCCGAGGGGGCATGGATCGACAAGATCCTGCGCGACAGGCCCGCGACCTATCGTCGCCTCGGCGCGCTCGAGGCGGTGGCCTCCGAGATGGGCGCGCTCGGCGTGTTCGCCGCCGAGGGCGAAGCGTGGCGCAGGCAGCGCCGGCCGGTGGCGCAGGCGCTCGATGCGCACCGGCTGCGCGATTTCTTCCCCATGCTGGCCAAGGTCACGCGCAGGCTGCAGCGGCGCTGGGAATCCGCCGCTGCGCAGGGGCGCGCGGTCGACGTGCAGCAGGACCTGATGCTGTACACGGTGGATGTGACGACCGCACTGGCCTTCGGCTACGACATGAATACGCTGGAGCGCGAAGGCGAGGTCATCCAGCGGCATCTCGAGCAGATCCTGCCGATGGTGAACCGGCGCATCAATGCGCCATTTCCGTACTGGCACTATCTCCGCCTGCCGGCCGACCGCGCCTTCGACCGGGCAAGGGCCGAGATCCGCCAGACCATCGGCGAGTTCGTGGCCGCGGCCCGCCAGCGCCTGGCGCAGGCGCCCGAACTGGCCGGACGCCCGTCCAACTTCCTGGAAGCGATGCTGGTGGCCCAGGCCGCGGGACAGGCGCCACTGGATGACGAGGAGCTGTTCGCGAATATCTTCACGATCCTGGTGGCGGGCGAGGATACGACCGCCAACACGGTGGCCTGGATGATGCATTTCATGTGCTGCCATGCGGACGTCCAGCGCAGGATGCAGGAGGAAGTGGCGGCAGTGCTGGGGCAGGCCGACATCCTGCAAGACATGGGCGATGCCGCCAGGCTCGTGTACGTGGAGGCGGTCGCGCACGAATCGTTGCGGCTCAAGCCGGTGGCGCCGTTCTTCTTTCTCGAACCCAACGAAGACGTGGAGATCGGCGGCGTGCGCGTGCCGCGCGGAACGCTGCTGGTGCTGCTGAACCGTCCGGGCGTGCTGCAGGAGCGCAATTTCCCCGCCGCCCGCGAGTTCCGGCCAGAGCGCTGGCTGCAAGGCACGGCGGCCGCGGCCCGGCATCGCAGCGGCTTCGTGCCGTTCGGCTCGGGACCGCGCTTGTGTCCGGGGCGCAACCTCGCCTTGCTGGAGGCCAAGGCGGCCATCTCCATGGTCTGCCAGCGCTTTGACGTCAGGCATGCGCCCGGATCTGGGCCGGTGGGAGAGGCCTTTGTCTTTACGATGATGCCGACGGCGCTGCGGGTGGTGCTGTCCGCGCGCTAGCCGGACCGGCAGCGTGGCTGCCGGGGCTCAGTCCACCTGGGCCCCGGACTTCTTCACGATCACCGCCCATTTGTCGAGGTCGGCCTTGAGCATGGCGGCGAACTGCTGCGGCGTGCCGGAGAGCACTTCGGCGCCTTGCGCCGCCAGCTTGTCGCGCAGGGTCTTGTCGGCCAGCGCGGCCTGCATGGTCTGCGCGAGCTTCTGCGTGACTTCCCTGGGCGTGCCCTTGACCGCGAACAGGCCGACCCAGAGGTCGCCGCTATAGCCCGGCACGGTCTCGCCGATGGCCGGAATGTCCGGCGCGAACGGCGAGCGCCTGGCCGAACTGACGCCGAGCGCGCGCACCTTGCCGGCCTTGATATGCGCCAGCACCGAGGGCAGGCTGGCGAAGGCCAGCGGCACCTGGTTGCCGAGCACGTCGTTGAGCGCGGGCGCCACGCCCTTGTAGGGCACGTGCTCCAGCTTGATGCCGGCCATGCTGTTGAGCATCTCGCCCAGCAGGTGGTTGAGCGTGCCGTTGCCGGCCGAGGCATAGCGGTAGAAGTCGGGCTTGGCCTTGGCCATGCTGATCAGCTCGGGCAGGGTCCTGGCGGGGAAGGCGGGATTGGCCACCAGCACATTGGGCACGCTCGCCACCGGCGAGATCGGCTCGAAATCGCGCACCGGGTCGAACGGCACCTGCCGGTACAACGAGGGATTGATGGCCTGGGTGCTGCTGATGGTCATCAGCAGGGTGTAGCCGTCCGGCGCCGAGCGCGCGGCCGCCTGCGTACCGATATTGCCGCCCGCGCCGGGGCGGTTTTCCACCACCACCTGCTGGCCCAGGCGCTGCGACAGGTCGGCCGCGACCAGGCGCGCGACGATGTCGTTGGTGCCGCCCGGGGCCTGGGGCACGATCATCTGGATGGGTTTGGCAGGGTAGCCCTCGGCTTGCGCGGCAGTGCCGGCGAACAGCGAAATCGCCGCGGCGATGCCGGCCAGGACATGGCGGGTGCGTTGCATGGTGTCTCCTCATTGTTGTGATGGCGGCGCGCCTGCCTCTGCCTTCTGCGTTCTGCTTTTCGCTTCGCAGGGCTGACGGCTGCGCCTTGCCTTTGCTGGCAACGACTCTACATCAGGGGAATGTGCCGGGGAAATTCAATCGCCGACTACCGCCATAAGTTTTATTTATTCCGGCACGCCTGGCTCAAAGGTGCCCGGCGCGAGCTTGAGCGAGCCGCCCTGGGCGATGCGCGCGTCGACGATCTCGCGCAGGATCTCCGCCACGGCTTGCGCCGCGCGCGTGCGCGGCAGCGCGCGCGGCCAGCACAGCGACAGCGTGCGGCGCAGTTCGGGCACGATCAGGCGCGTGGGCATGGCGGCGTCGCCGGGGTCCACCGCCGAGGCCGGCAGGATGGTGCAGGCCAGCCCTTCGCGCGCGCAGGCCAGCAGGAAGGGCAGGGAATCCAGATCGGCCACCACGTTCAGCGCGAGGCCTGCCTGCGCGAAGCTGCGTTCGATCACCTCGCGCAAGCCCTGCGAGCCGCTCGGCAGGACCAGCGGCACGCCGGCCAGTTGTCTGAGCGCGATGGTGTCGCGGCGCGTGCGTGCCGGACGGCGGCCGCTGCCGGCGGCGCCTTGCACCGGTCCGGCGGGCCCGGGCGGGGTACCGACCAGGTACAGCGCTTCGCTCGCCAGCATCTCCGGCTCGACCGCGCGGGAGGCGGTGTCGCGGAACAGGATGGCGAAGTCGAGCCGGTTGTTGTTGAGCAGCTCCGAGATGTAGCCGCTCATGCTTTCGAACAGTTGCAGGCGCACCTGCGGATAGCGCGCCCGCACCGCCCTGATCAGCGGCATGCCAAAGGCCGCGGCGGCGGTGGTAGGCAGGCCGATGGCGACCGCGCCGGTGACTTCGGCGCCCGCAGCCCGCACGTCGGCCCCGGCGCTCTCCACCTGCTTGAGGATGGTGCGCGCGTGCCGGTACAGGGTCTTGCCGGCTTCGGTGGGCTTGACGCCCTTGGGGCCGCGGTGCACCAGCGGCACGCCGTACTCTGCCTCGAGCGCGGCCAGTTGCTGGCTCAGCGCGGGCTGCGCCACGCACGCCACTTCGGCCGCGCGGGTCAGGCTGCCATGGTCGACGATGGCTACGAAGTAGCGCATGGAGCGGATATCCATCGGGTGTCCCTTGCTTCTGCGTTACGGGTGTGAGGTATTCATTCCACTTATGGCCGCCTCGGCATTCCCTATTTCCCAAGGGGCGCAGCCAAGGCTAGATTGTGGGCTGGCCGGCCGGGTTCGCATGTTCGCGCGCCGGCATTCATCCACGTACCAGCGCACCCACGCATCCAGCCATGTCCCAACCGCTGCAAGGCATCACCGTTGTTTCCCTGGAGCAGGCGATCGCCGCGCCATTCTGCACCCGCCAGCTGGCCGACCTCGGCGCGCGCGTGATCAAGATCGAGCGCCCCGGCACGGGCGATTTCGCGCGCGCCTACGATGGCCGCGTGCGCGGATTGTCCTCGCATTTCGTGTGGACCAACCGCTCCAAGGAAAGCGTGACGCTGGACGTCAAGCATGCGCTCGCCGCGCCGGTGCTGGATGCACTGCTGGCGCGCGCCGACGTGCTGGTGCAAAACCTGGCGCCGGGCGCGGCGGCGCGGCTCGGGCTCGACTACCAGGCGCTGAGCGCGCGCTTCCCGCGCCTGATCGTCTGCGATATCTCGGGCTATGGCGCCGACGGCCCCTACCGCGACAAGAAGGCATACGACCTGCTGGTGCAGAGCGAATCGGGCTTTGTCTCGGTGACCGGCACGCCGGAGGAAGGCGCCAAGGCCGGCGCCTCGGTGGCCGATATCGCGGCCGGCATGTATGCCTACAGCAATATCCTGGCGGCGCTGATCGAGCGCGGCCAGACCGGTCGCGGCAAGCGCATCGATATCTCGATGCTGGAATCCACCGTGGAGTGGATGGGCTTTCCGCTCTACTACGCGTTCGATGGCGCCGAGCCGCCTGCGCGCGCCGGTGCCGCGCATGCCACCATCTATCCCTATGGCCCGTTCCCCACCGGCGACGGCAAGACCGTGATGCTGGGCCTGCAGAACGAGCGCGAATGGAGTACGTTCTGCCAGCGCGTGCTGGAGGATCCCGCGCTCGCCACGCATGCCGACTATGCCGACAACACCCGGCGCAGCGCGAACCGTGCCGCGCTGCGCGCGCGCATCATACAGGCCTTCGCCGCGCTGAGCGCCGAGCAGGTCACGGCGCGCCTCGATGCGGCCGGCATCGCCAATGCGCGGGTCAACACCATGGCCGATGTCTGGGCGCATCCGCAGCTTGCGGCGCGCCAGCGCTGGCGCCAGGTCGCCACGCCCGCGGGCCCGGTGCCCGCGCTGCTGCCGCCCGGCACGCAGGATGCACGCATGGACCCGGTGCCGGCGGTTGGCGAGCACACCGCCGCCGTGCTGGCTGAACTGGGCTGGACCCCCGGCCAGGTGCAGGCGCTGCAGGGCGCGGGCGCGGTCTGAGCGCGCCCGCTGCCGGCGAGGGGCCGGCGCGCATCGGCCGCGCGGCCGGTCCGGGCCTGGATGCGGTCTTCGTCGATTTCGAGTGCGCGGTGGCACCCGCGGCCGAGGGGCCGGCGCCCGGCCGTCGATCCCTCCGCTGACGAAGCCTATCCTGCATGCGGCTATGCAACATCGATTTTTGTTGTCTTCACGCCCCTATTATTCATAATTATGAATTATTGGGACGGCTGAGCCCCGCCACGCATGGCGTTGCCGTGACCCCGATGCCATCGCCCTTTTCCCGCCGGAGCGTTTCATGCGCATCATCCAGCAGGCCCTGTATCTCGAAGTCGCGGAGCGCCTGCGCACCATGATCGACGAGCATGCGCTGATGCCCGGCGCGTGGATCGACGAGGCCAGCGTGGCCGAATCGATGGGGATCTCGCGCACGCCGATGCGCGAAGCGCTCAAGGTGCTGGCGGCCGAGGGCCTGGTGCGGCTGGAACCACGCCGCGGCTGCTTCGTCAATGCGCTGTCCGAGCAGGATCTCGACGAAATCTTCCCGCTGATGGCGCTGCTGGAAGGGCGCTGCGCCTTCGAGGCCGCACGCAATGCCGGCGCCGCCGACCTGGAGGCGCTCGAAAGTCTCCACGCCGAGCTGGCGCAATACGCGCAGGCCGGCAATATCGACGCCTACTACGAAACCAACTACCAGATCCACGAAGCGATCCAGAGGCTGGCGGGCAACCGCTGGCTGTCCGGCCTGATCAGCGACTTGCGCAAGGTGCTGCGGCTGTCGCGCCACAAGAGCCTGAAGCTGCCTGGCCGCATCCGCGAGTCCTGCGCCGAGCACCTGTCGGTGTTCTCGGCGCTCAAGGCGCACGACTCCGAGGGCGCGGAGGCGCTGATGAAGACCCATCTGCTGCGCCAGCGCGGCGCGCTCAGGGCGCTCGACGTGGCGGAGCAGCAGGCCGGCACCGCGCCGGCCGAACCGGCCGCGGCCGGCGCGTCGCGTCGCGGCGGCTTGCGCCTTGCCGGCAAGGATGCGGCCGGCATCGCCGATGCGGTGCCGGGCAAGCCTGCCATCGCCCGATCCCCCGAAGTCTGACCATTTGACAGTTCGATAGCAGGTACGCCATGGATGCCCTCAGCAGCGAACAGAAAGTCAGTGCGCCTCTTGCCGGTCCCGAGCCTTCGGGCGAAACCCTGTTGTCGCGCTTCGGCCGCTGGTGGGGCCGCAAGGGCGATCGCGATACCGCGGGCAACGCCAAGCCAGGCGCCAGGGCCGACGCCAGGACCGGTGCCACCCCGGCGGCGCTGCCGGCGCGCGTGCTGCGCCGGCAGCGCGAGCAGCTGCGCCAGTGCTTCGACGCGCGCCTGACCGATGGCGCCGCCAATGCCGCCGCGCAGTCGTGGCGCGCGGAGTACGAGGCGGCGGGCGACGAGGCGCGGCAGGCCATGCTCGGCGTGCTGGCCGAAGTGGCCGCCAGCGGCAGCGAGGCCGGCGAGGCCGGCGGCAATGCCGGCGCCGCGTCGGGCTTGTCGCAGGCGCTGTCCAATGCGCGCATCCGCTTCTTCAAGCGGCTGGCCGCCTTGCACGGGCAGCAGCAGGACGCCAGCGTGTGCGGGCTGCATTTCCTGATCGGCCTGCGCGCCGACATGCTGCGCTGGCACAAGCGCATGCCGGGCCTGCGCCCGCTCGACGACGATCTCGAGGCATTGTTCTCCAACTGGTTCGACGTGGGGCTGCTGGAGTTGCAGCCGATCACCTGGGACTCGCCGGCCTCGCTGCTGGAGAAACTGATCCGCTACGAGGCGGTGCACGAGATCTCCTCGTGGGCCGACCTGCGCAACCGGCTCGATTCCGACCGCCGCTGCTACGCCTTCTTCCACCCGCGCATTCCGCGCGAGCCGCTGATCTTCGTCGAGGTGGCCTTCGTGCCCGAGATGGCGGCCAACGTGCATGCGCTGCTTGACGAAGCCGCGCCGGTGGAAGACCTGCGCCGCGTGAAATGGGCCATCTTCTATTCGATCTCCAATACGCAGGCGGGGCTGTGCGGCGTGAGCTTCGGCAACTTCCTGCTCAAGCGCGTGATCGAGGAACTGCAGCGCGAGTTTCCCAAGCTCAAGCAGTTTGCCACCTTGTCGCCGATTCCCGGCTTTGCCGACTGGCTGCGCAAGCGCGACGGCGCGGCGGTGGCCAAGGTGCTGGGCGACAAACGCCTGGCGCGCTGGCGCGAGCGCCACGGCGAGCCGCCGGCGGACGGCGCCGGCTGGCTGGCGGCGCTGGCGCCCGGAGCGGACGCCGACGCCGCGCAGTCCGTGGATGGCAAGCACGCCAGGGAGGATGCGGTGCAGCGCGATACCGCGCTGGCGCTGGCCGCGCATTTCCTGGTGCGCGAGCGCCACCAGGCATTGCCGGCAGATCCCGTGGCGCGCTTCCACCTTGGCAACGGCGCCTGCGTGGAGCGCCTGAACTGGGCCGCCGACCTCTCGCGCAAGGGCCGCGCGCAGTCGTGCGGCATGATGGTGAATTACCTTTACGTGCCCGAGGCGCTCGACGACAATCTAGCTCGCCTTGGCAATGGCAACCCGCGCATCAGCAGATCCGTCGGCAAGCTGTTGTGACCCTGGTCAGGTCGTGAACAAGGTTTTCTTCGTCGGGCCATCCAGCACTTCCCCGCAGTTTTTCGCAGTTCTATCGTTTGACTTTCCGCAGCAGAAGAGAGAGGAGACAGAGCAATGAATCGTCGTCAGTTCCAACTGGCAGGGCTGGCCTGCGCACTGGGCGCGAGCCTTGGCGTGGCCGCGTCCGCGGCGCAGGCCGATACCTGGCCGTCCAAGCCGATCACCGTGATCGTGCCTTTCCCGGCCGGCGGCGGCACCGATGCCTTCGCCCGCCCGCTGACCGCGCAGCTCTCCAAGCAGCTGGGCAAGCAGTTCGTGATCGACAACCGGGGCGGCGCCGGCGGCACGGTGGGCGCGAGCATCGCGGCGAAGGCCGCGCCGGACGGCTACACGGTCTTCATCGGCGGCGCCCATCATGCGATCGCGCCGTCCTTCTACAAGAAGCTCGACTACGACATCGAGAAGGACTTCATTCCCGTCACGGTGATCGCGCAGCCGCCGCAGGTGGTGGTGGTGAACCCGACCAAGGTCTCGGCCAACACGCTGGGCGAACTGATCGCCGACGCCAAGAAGAATCCCGGCAAGCTCAACTACGGCTCGGCCGGCAACGGCTCCTCCCACCACCTGGCGGGCGAGCTGTTCAAGCTGCAGACCAAGACCTTCATCACGCATATTCCCTACAAGGGAGCGGGCCCGGCCTTGTCGGACCTGATCGCCGGCCAGGTCGACCTGGTGTTCGACGGCCTGGGCTCGTCGGCCCAGCATATCCGCGCCGGCCGCATCAAGGCGCTGGCGGTCGCATCGAACAAGCGCTCGGCCGCCTTCCCCAACGTGCCGACCGCCGCCGAAGCCGGCGTGCCCAACTACGATGTCTCCACCTGGTACGCGATCTGGGTGCCCAAGGGTACGCCGAAGGACATCGTCGACAGGCTCTACGCCGAAGTGGAGAAGGCGCTCAACACGCCCGAGATGAAGCAGATCTGGCTGGCCAACGGCTCCGATACGCCGGCCTACACGCAGGAACAGTTTGCCCAGTTCCAGCGCGCCGAGATCAAGCGCTGGGCCCAGGTGGTGCAGCAGTCCGGCGCCAAGATCGACTGATGGGGACGGCGATGGCTGGAGCACGGGCATGAGCGGCACGGTGGAGTTCACGCGCGACGGCGATGTCGCCACCGTCACGCTGGCGAACGCAGGCAAGCTCAATGCGATCTCGGTAGCGATGTGGCGCGCGCTGGCGCAGGGTTTCGCGGGCCTGTCGGCGGACGACTCGGTGCGCTGCGTGGTGGTGCGCGGCGCGCACGGCAACTTTGCCGCCGGCGCCGACATTGCCGAGTTTCCGCAGGAGCGCGGCGATGCCGCCGCGCTGCGCCGCTATCACGTGGAGGTGATCGCGCCGGCGCTGGCCGCCATCGCGGGCTGCGTCCATCCCACGGTGGCGATGATCGAAGGGGTTTGCGTGGGCGGCGGACTGGAGATCGCCTGCCACTGCGACCTGCGCATCGCCGCCGACGACAGCCGTTTCGGCGTGCCCATCAACCGGCTCGGTTTTCCGATGGCGCCGGGCGAACTGACCGGCCTGCTGGCGCTGGCCGGCCGCGCGACGACCCTGGAGATCCTGCTCGAAGGGCGGGTGTTCGATGCCGCCGAGGCACGCGAGAAAGGCTTGCTTACGCGCGTGGTGCCGGCTGCCGCGCTGGCCGGGGAAGTGACGGCAACGGCCGCGCGCATCGCCGCCGGCGCGCCGCTGGCCGCGCGCATCAACAAGGAGAGCATCCGGCGCCTCGCGCCCGCCCCGGCGCCGCTGGGCCCGCAGGAGCTGGAAGCGCACTTTCGCTATGGCGACAGCGCCGACCACGCCGAAGGCGTGGCCGCTTTCCTGGCCCGCCGCGCGCCGCGCTTTACCGGGCACTAGCCGCGGCTCTATCATGGCCGGCTGTTGATTTCCCCATTCATCTTGCTTCATTGATCTTTCGAGCTATCGGCCCTGGCCCTCGGCTATCGATTGCCAATGTTATTGACGATCCCGTTCTACATCTTCCGCAACATGAACGCTAACCTGTTCGCCCTGTTCGAATCCCGCTTCCCGGCGGACCGCAGCGCCTGCTGCATCGAAACCCACGATGGCCTCTACTACAGCTGGGACGATCTCGATCGCGCCACCGCCAAGCTGGCCAACCTGCTGACCTCGCTCAAGCTGCCCGAGGGTGCGCGCGTGGCGGTGCAAGTGGAAAAATCGCCCGAGGCGCTGTTCCTGTACCTCGCCACGCTGCGCGCCGGCTATGTCTACCTGCCCCTCAACACCGCCTACCAGGAAGCCGAGATCGACTACTTCATCGGCAACGCCGAGCCGGCGGTGGTGGTGTGCAGCAGCGCCAACTTCGGCTGGGTTTCCAAGGTTGCGTTCCGCCACGGCACCAGGCATGTGTTCACGCTGGACGATGACCGCTCGGGCTCGCTGCTGGCGCGTGCCGCCGCCAAGCCGGACACCTTTGGCACGGTGGCGCGCGGTGCCGACGATCTCGCCGCCATCCTGTACACCTCGGGCACCACGGGCCGCAGCAAGGGGGCCATGCTCACGCACGGCAACCTCGCATCGAACGCGAAGACGCTGCACGAATACTGGGGCTGGCGCAGCGACGACGTGCTGCTGCACATGCTGCCGATCTTCCACGTGCACGGCCTGTTCGTGGCCTCGCACGGCGCGCTGCTGGCCGGCGCCAAGATGATCTGGGCGCCCAGGCTCGACATGGCGCAGGTGCTGAAATTCCTGCCGCGCTCGACGGTGATGATGGGCGTGCCCACGTACTACGTGCGCATGCTGCAGGAGCCGCGCTTCGACGACGACACCTGCCGCCGCATGCGCCTGTTCGTATCCGGCTCGGCGCCGCTGCTGATGGAAACCTTCGATGCCTTCCGCGAGCGCACCGGCCATACCATCCTGGAGCGCTATGGCATGAGCGAGACGGTGATGCTGGTCTCCAATCCGTACGAGGCGGATGGCGGCGAGCGCATCGGCGGCACCGTCGGCAAGCCGCTGCCTGGCGTCGAGGTGCGCGTGTTCGACGGCGAGGGCAAGCCCTGCGCGTCCGGCGAGATCGGCAATGTGGAAGTGCGCGGCCCGAACGTGTTCAAGGGCTACTGGCGCATGCCCGAGAAGACCAGGGAAGAATTCACCGCCGACGGCTGGTTCAAGACCGGCGACGTGGGCCGCTTCGGCGGCGCCATCGCCGGCCAGGCCGGCGAGCGCAAGGTGCCCGAGGACTACCTGACCATCGTCGGCCGCAGCAAGGACCTCATCATCTCCGGCGGCTACAACGTCTACCCGAAGGAGATCGAGAGCTTCATCGACGAAATGCCCGGCGTGGCGGAGAGCGCCGTGATCGGCGTGCCGCACGCGGATTTCGGCGAGGCCGTGGTGGCCGTGGTGGTGGGCAAGCCCGGCTCGGCGCTGGATGAGTCCAGCCTGATCGGCTCGCTCAAGGGACGCATCGCGAATTTCAAGGTGCCCAAGCGGGTGCACCTCGTCGATGAACTGCCGCGCAATACGATGGGGAAGGTGCAGAAGAATTTGTTGCGGGTGCAGTTTGGGGGGGGTTAAGGGGGTGCTTTTGGCTTCGTTCTCGGACGTCTGTGGGCCTGGCGGCTTGGGCTCGATTGGCCATTCAGAGGCGTGAGAGTGTGCTCGCGGCTGTGGGCCTAGCGGCGCGGGCTTGGTAGCCCGTTCGCACACATGTAAGTGTCACTTTTCTTTTCTCGAAAAGAAAAGTAACCAAAAGAAAGCGACTCTTGCAGAGGGCTGGGCGCTCAGACTTCTCGTCTGAGGCTGGTTTCGTGGTGGGTCTCGTGGCTTCGGCTGGACTGCTGGCGCTACCGGCGCTGGCCGCGGTGCCATCCCGAAGGTGGCCGTTTCACGTTACGGCTCCATGGTGGCCGAGGCCCAGGTAGTTCAAGCTGCTGCCGCTACCGGCTTGGGCGGCCACGGAGTAGCACCCTCGTGTTTTCGTGGTGGGCGCGGTGGACCGGGGCGCGGGTGTGCTGGGTTACTTCTCAAGCCGGTGCCATTGGGCCCGCTACCGGCGCTGGCCGCGGTGCCAACCCGGATGTGGCCGTTTCACGTTACGGCTCCATGATGGCCGAGGCCCAGGCCCAGGCCATTCAAGCTGCTGCCGCTACCGGCTCGGGCGGCCCCGACATGGCACCCTCGTGTTTTCGTGGTGGGCGCGGTGGACCGGTACGCAAATGTGCCGGCTCACTTCTGAAGCTGGCGCTATTAGGCACGAGCTATGAGGCACCGAGCTCAAGCAGGGGCCACCGCGCCCACCACGAAACCAGCGCCGTTGCCATGACGTGCCCATCCACCCCGGTCGCGGCAGCAGCCTGAACCACCTGGGCTATCGCCATCATGCAGCGCCACCACGAATCGGACACCACCCGCGATGCCGCAGGCGAGCAAACCGGCAGCGTCAGCAGCCCAGCCGAAGCCAACGCGCCCACCACGAAACCACCATCCCCCATAAAGTCTGAGCGCCCAGCCTTCTGCAAGAATCGCTTTCTTTTGGTTACTTTTCTTTTCGAGAAAAGAAAAGTGACACTTACATGTGTGCGAACGGGCTACCAAGCCCGCGCCGCTAGGCCCACAGTCCCAGGCGTACCCTGAATGCACACAAAAATCCAAAGAGGCCCAAGCCGCTAGGCCCACAGACTCAGGCGCACCCTGAATGCACACAAAAAATCCAAAGAGGCCCAAGCCGCTAGGCCCACAGACTCAGGCGCACCCTGAATGCACACAAAAATCCAAAGAGGCCAAGGCCAAGAGCCCACCCCTAAGCCACCCCCAACCTCTCCCTCAACTCCGCGATCTTCGTCCGGCTCACCGGTACCGGCGTGCGCTGGGCGTCGGCCATGACGAGTTGTATGCGCTCCTCCGATCGCACCACTTCCACCGCATGCGCCAGGCTGACGATATGGCTGCGGTGCACGCGCAGGTAGACGCTGTCGTCGAGCCGTGACTCGAGGTCGGTCAGCGAGAGGTTGGACAGGTAGTGCTCGTCCTTGGTCACGATGGTCGTGTAGTGGCCGTCGCCCTGGAAGCGGACGATGTCCTTCAGGTCCACCAGGATCACGCGGTTCTTCCGGTACACCGGGATCTTGAACAGCCGCCGGGGCGAGGCGGCGCTGCCGGCCGAAGCTGTCTGGTGCGGCTCGGTGGTGATGTCGGTGACGTCGTAGAAGATCATGCAGGTGCCGCATACACCGCTCGTGTCCGTCATCTTGGACACCTTGATGAGCAGCACCCGGTCGGGGATATTGATCATCATGGCCAGCGGCGGCGGGGACTTCACCGGGCAGCCGCTGGCGTCTTCGGACTGCAGCAGGAAGCGCAGCTTCTCGCGGCTTTTCTCCGGGTGCAACTGGACCACGTCGATGCCGATCAGCCGGTCCTGGCTGACGCCCAGCGACTGCTCGCTGGCCGGACCGAGGATCTGCAGCGCGACGTCATTGAAGGCGGTGACGCGGCCTTGCGCGTCGAGCCAGACGATGCCGGGATTGAACTGCTCCAGCTTGTGCTGGAACGTCTCGCTGCGGCGCGCCTCCGGCGGTGGCGTGGTGAACGGCGCAAGGCGGTCCATTGCTTGTCTCCAGGTCTGACGTCGGGCCATCGCGCGCCTGCGCGGCATTTCAGTTGTATGCCTCTGCCGTGGTTCGTGCAAGTTTCCCGGCGTTTGGCGCAGCACAGCCTTGCGTTCGGGAAGCCACATTGCTTTGCTGCGCTGCATTATGAAATGCTTCAGGAAACACAGCGATCCGCGCACGCCGCCGGACCGGCGCACATGGCGATGCCCATGCCGGCGCACATGCGGCGCACATGCCGGTGCACGTGGCCGCGCAAGCCAAGGAGACCAGCGTGATCCCTCGCCCCTTTGAATACCATGCGCCCAGGACCCTGCCTGAAGCGGTAGCGCTGCTGGAAGAATACGGCGACGGCGCCAAGCTGCTTGCGGGCGGGCACAGCCTGCTGCCGATGATGAAGCTGCGCTTCGCCGAGCCGGCCCACCTGATCGACCTGGGCAAGGTCGAAGGCCTGAAGGGCATCCGCGAGGAAGGCGGCGAGCTCCGCATCGGCGCGATGACCACCGAGAACGAGTTGATCTGGTCGCCCCTGCTGCAGGAAAAATGCCCCTTGCTGGTCGAGGGCGCGCGCCTGATCTCGGACCCGCAGGTGCGCTACCGCGGCACCATCGGCGGCGACATCTCGCACGGCGATCCCGGCAATGACCATCCGGCGCTGATGATGGCGCTGGACGCCTCCTTCGTGCTGGCCGGCAAGCTGGCCGAGCGCGTGGTGCCGGCAGACGGCTTCTTTCTCGGCACCTACATGACGCTGCTCGACCCGGGCGAAATCCTGACCGAGATCCGCATCCCGGTACCGGTGCAGGGAACGGGCTATTGCTACGCCAAGCTCAAGCGCAAGTCCGGCGATTTCGCCACCGCCGCCGCGGCGGTGATGCTGCGCCTGCGCGGCGAAACCGTGGAGGACGTGCGCATCGCGTTGACCAACGTCGCGCCCACGGCGATCCGCGCCAGCGATGCCGAGCAGAGCCTGCGCGGCAAGCCGCTCGACGATGCGGCCATCGCCGAGGCAGCGCGCCTGGCGATGGCGGTGTGCGACCCGGCCGAGGACCTGCGCGGCGACGCCGCGTACAAGACGGCCATGGCGGGCGAGATGACGCAGCGCGCGCTGCGCGTCGCTTATTCGCGGGCGGCGCACTGAGCGCCATATCCATTGTCGAACCCATTGCAGGCCCCAGCGGAGACCGGACATGATCAAGAAAGTGATGGTGTCGTTCAAGCTCAACGGCAAGGACACGGATGTGGTGGCGGAGCCGCGCGAACTGCTCATCCACACGCTGCGCGAGCGATGCCTGCACACCGGTCCGCATATCGGCTGCGAGACCTCGCACTGCGGCGCCTGCACGGTGGACATGGACGGCATGTCGGTCAAGTCCTGCACGGTGCTCACGGTGCAGGCCGAGGGTGCCCAGGTGCTGACGGTCGAGGGCCTGGCGCAGGGCGGCGAGCTGCATGCGTTGCAGGAAGCCTTCATGCAGGAGCATGCGCTGCAGTGCGGCTTCTGTACGCCCGGCATGCTGATGCGCGCGTACCGCCTCCTGCAGGAAAACCCCGACCCGAACGAAGACGAGATCCGCTACTGGATGGCCGGCAACCTGTGCCGCTGCACGGGTTACCAGAACATCGTGAAAGCGGTGCAGTATGCCGCCCGCAAGCTGCGCGGAGAAGCGGTCCAGACCTCGCATCCCTTGATGGACGAGGCAACGCACTAAACGCGGTCGCAAGGACGGGAAGAGGGCAACGCCGGGCGTGGACCGGTCCCGCCCGGAGGCTCAAGCAGACGCACGGAGACGCACCATGGGAACGATGACCGCCGAAGCCGAGCGCCTCGCCGCGCTGGAGGGCATGGGCTGTTCGCGCAAGCGCCGCGAAGACCCGCGCTTCCTGCAGGGCAAGGGCACCTATGTCGATGACATCAAGATGCCGGGCATGCTGTTCGGGGCGATGGTGCGCAGCCCCTACGCGCACGCCCGCGTGAAGAAGATCGACAAGTCGCGCGCGCTGGCGCTGCCCGGCGTGCACGCGGTGCTGACCGCCGACGACCTCAAGCCGCTCAAGCTGCACTGGATGCCGACGCTGGCCGGCGACGTGCAGGCGGTGCTGGCCGACGAGAAGGTCTGCTTCCAGAACCAGGAGGTGGCCTTCGTGGTCGCCGACGACCGCTACGTGGCGGCCGACGCCGCCGAGCTGGTGGAGGTGGAGTACGAGGAACTGCCGGCGCTGGTGGACCCGCACCAGGCCCTGGCGCCGGATGCGCCGGTGATCCGCGAGGACATTCGCGACAAGCAGGTGGGCGCGCATGGCGCGCGCCGGCATCCCAACCATATCTTCAACTGGAAGATCGGCGACAAGGACAAGACCGACCGCGCCTTCGACAATGCCGAGGTCACGGTGACGCAGGACATGGTGTATCCGCGCGTGCATCCGTGCCCGCTGGAGACCTGCGGCTGCGTGGCGTCCTACGACAAGGTGCGCGGTGACCTGACGGTGTACATCACCTCGCAGGCGCCGCACGTGGTGCGCACGGTGGTGGGCATGCTGTCGGCGATTCCCGAGTCGAAGATCCGCATTGTCTCGCCGGACATCGGCGGCGGCTTCGGCAACAAGGTGGGCGTGTATCCCGGTTACGTGGTGTCGATCGTGGCGTCGATCGTGCTGGGCCGGCCGGTGAAGTGGATCGAGTCGCGCGCCGAGAACCTCAGCAGCACGGCGTTCGCGCGCGACTATCACATGAAGGGCGAACTGGCCGCCGACCGCGACGGGCGCATCAAGGCGCTGCGCGTGAACGTGGTCGCCGACCACGGCGCCTTCGACGCCTGCGCCGATCCGACCAAGTGGCCGGCCGGCATGTTCCATGTGTGCACCGGCTCGTACGCCATTCCCAACGCCTTCGTCTCGGTCGACGGCGTCTACACCAACAAGTTTCCGGGCGGCGTGGCCTATCGCTGCTCGTTCCGCGTGACCGAGGCGGTGTACCTGATCGAGCGCATGATCGATGTGCTGGCGCTCAAGCTCGGCATGGACAAGACGGAGCTGCGGCTGCGCAACTTCATCCGCAAGGACCAGTTCCCGTATCTCACGCCGCTCGGGCTCGAATACGACTCCGGCGACTACGAGCCCGCGCTGCGCAAGGTGCTGGCCGCGGTGGACTATCCCGCGCTGCGCGCCGAGCAGGACGCGCGCCGCGCGGATCCCAAGGCCGAGTGGCTGATGGGCATCGGCGTGTGCACCTTTACCGAGGTCGTCGGCGCGGGGCCGTCCAAGGCTTGCGACATCCTCGGCATCGGCATGTTCGATTCCTGCGAGATCCGCGTGCATCCGGACGGCTCGGCCATCGCCCGCATGGGCACCATCACGCAGGGGCAGGGCCACCAGACCACCTATGCGCAGATCATCGCGTCGGAGGCCGGCATCCCGGCCTCGGTGATCCAGGTGGAGGAGGGCGATACGTCCACCGCGCCCTACGGGCTCGGCACCTATGGCTCGCGTTCCACGCCGGTGGCCGGCGCGGCGGTGGCGCGCGCGGCGCGCAAGATCCGCGAGAAGGCCCGGCTGATCGCCGCGCACCTGTTCGAGGCCGGCCCGGACGATGTGGAGTTCGACCTCGACCGCTTCGTCCTCAAGGGCTCGCCGGGCAAGTTCAAGACCCTGAAGGAGGTGGCCTGGGCCGCCTACAACAATGTGCCCGAAGGCATGGAGATGGGGCTGGAGGCGGTGGACTACTACGATCCGCCCAACTTCACCTTCCCGTTCGGCGCCTACCTGTGCGTGCTCGACATCAACCGCTATTCGGGCGAGACGCGCGTGCGCCGCTTCTATGCGCTGGACGATTGCGGCACGCGCATCAACCCGATGATCATCGAAGGGCAGATCCACGGCGGCCTGACCGAAGGCTTCGCGGTGGCGATGGGCCAGGAGATGCCCTACGACGAGGCCGGCAACCTGCTCGGCGCCACGCTGATGGACTACTTCGTGCCGACCTCGCTCGAGACGCCGCACTGGGACACCGACTTCACCGTCACGCCGTCGCCGCATCACCCGATCGGCGCCAAGGGCGTGGCCGAATCGCCGCACGTCGGCTCGATCCCGTGCTTTACCTCGGCCATGGTCGACGCCTTCGCCCACCTCGGGGTCACGCACATGAACATGCCCCACAACGCCTACCGCGTCTGGCAGCAATGCCGCGCGCTGGGCCTGGCGCAGCGCTGAAGCCCGGCCCGCCAACGCGCGCCGTGGCGCGCACGCATGCGAGGACAAGCAGATGAAAGTCGTGCTCGAAAAGGTCTTCCCGCTGGCATCCACGGCCGATGCCGCCTGGCAGTCGCTGCAGGACATCGAGGCGGTGGCCGGCTGCATGCCGGGCGCCACCATCACCGGGCGCGTGGACGACACGCACTACAAGGGCACCATCGTCGTGCGGCTCGGGCCGGCCACGATGTCGTTCAAGGGCGATATCGAAGTGCTGGGCCTGGACCCGGCGGCGCGCAGCCTGCACCTGGCGGGCAAGGGCGCGGACTCGACCGGGACTTCCGGCGCGTCGATGGACCTGCTGGCGACGGTGCGGCCCGGCGCTGGCGCGGCCTGCGAGCTGGCAGGCAGGAGCGAGGTGGCGATGAGCGGCAAGGCGGCCGCTTTCGGCGGGCGCATGATGAACACCGTGGCCGACCAGATCCTCAAGCAGTTCGCGGCCAACTTCGCTGCGCTGGTGGAGGCGCGGCAGGCACAGGTGGCCCCGGAGGTGGCGGGGGGCGCGGCCGAAGCCGACGCCGACGCCGCGCAGCCGGTGTCCAGTCGCGCGCCGGTGCCACCACTGGCCGCTGCTGCTGCGGCGCCGCCGCCGCCGCGCGCCGAACTCAACGGGCTGGCGCTGGCGTGGGCGGTGCTGCGCGACTGGTTGCGCGGGATCTTCTCGCGCAAGGCTGCCTGAGCCAGGGGTGATGCCATGCCTGTCGACCGCATGCCTGACGTGGCCGCGCTGCAACAGCGCCTGGCGCAGCACGGCTATATCGCCGAGCGCAGCTTCGCCGCCACCATGCTGCTGACCATGGAGATGCGCCGTCCGCTGCTGCTCGAGGGCGAAGCCGGGGTTGGCAAGACCGAGGTGGCCAAGACGCTGGCGCGGCTGCTCGACACGCGCCTGATCCGCCTGCAGTGCTACGAGGGGCTGGACGCGCATTCGGCGCTCTACGAGTGGAACTACCAGCACCAGCTGCTGGCGATCAAGCTGCTGGAGCATGACCAGCGCTCCGTGGCCGACAAGGAGCAGGACATTTTCTCCGAACGCTATCTGCTCAAGCGCCCACTGCTCGAGGCCATCACCGCCACGCCGGCGCCGGTGCTGCTGATCGACGAGATCGACCGCACCGACGAAGCGTTCGAGGCCTACCTGCTGGAGCTGCTGTCGGATTTCCAGATGTCGATCCCGGAGCTGGGCGTGATCCGCGCGACCGAGCGGCCCTACGTGGTGCTCACCTCCAACGGCACGCGCGAGATATCGGACGCGCTGCGCCGCCGTTGCCTCTACCAGTACGTGGACTATCCGAGCTTCGACAAGGAACTGATGATCGTGCGCATGCAGGTGCCGGACGTGCCGGAGGCGCTGGCGCGGCAGATCGTCGAGTTCGTGCAGGCAGTGCGCCAGATGGACATGCAGAAGCGCCCCGGGCTGGCCGAGACGCTGGACTGGGCCTCTGCGCTGCTGCGCCTGGGCGTGAGCGCGCTCGATGCCGACGGCGCCGAGCGGATCATGGATTCGCTGTCCGCGCTGGTGAAGACGCGCGCGGACCTGGCCGGGCTGGCGCGCCCGGTCGTCGAGAAGCTGGCGGCCTCATGCTGACCGCGTTGCCCGGCGCCGCGCAGGGCGCGCTCCCGCAGGACCTCGCCGATAGGCTGGTGTCGCGCTACACCGGCTTCGCGGGGTGGCTGCGCGCCAATGGCTTCCGCGTGGCCGGCCCGGACATGGCCGCCGCCATGGACGTGGCGCGCCGCATGGGGCAGCTCGACAGCGAGCTGCTGCGCTGGAGCCTGCGCGCGCTGCTGTGCTCGCGTGCCGAGGAGTGGCGGCGCTTCGACACGCTGTTCGATGCCTACTTCCAGCGGCCCAACCGCCGCGCGCTGGTGCAGGCGCAGACCGGCGGCGCCGGGCGTATCGAGCCGCGGCGCGAGGCCGGCCTGGGCGACGACAGCGAAGGCACCGCGCTGGCATCGGCCGGTGCCGACGCAGACATGGCGCAGGCGGAGGGCAGCGCGGCGGCGCGCGGCGCCAGCGCGGAGGCCTCGCTGGTGCACGCGGATTTCCGCCATCTCAACCAGCCCGACGCGCTGTTCGCCATCGACGACGCGATCCGGCGCTTCGCGCAGCGGCTGCGCGGCCTGCAGACGCGCCGCGAACGCAGCGCGATGTCGGGCCGCACCATCGACCTGGCCACCACCATCCGGCGCAGCGTGTCGCGCGGCGGCCTGCCGCTGGAACTGGCGTGGCGGCAGCGCCGGCGGCAGCGGCCGCGCATCGTGCTGCTGCTGGATGTGAGCCGCTCGATGAGCCTGTACAGCTTTTTCTTCCTGCGCCTGGCGCGCGTGCTGAGCGCGCGCCTGGCCGACGTGCACTGCTTCATCTTCCACACCACGCTGGAAAACGTGGGGCAGGCGCTGCGCGATCCCGACCCATGGCGCTCGCAGGAGCGCCTGGCGCTGTTGTCGGCCGGCTGGGCCGGCGGCACGCGTATCGGTGAAAGCCTCGAGGCGTTCTACCGCCGGCACGGGGCGGCCCTGCTGCATTCGCGCACGGCGGTGGTGATCGTCAGTGACGGCTACGACGCGGGGCCGCCCGGGCTGCTGCAGGAGGCCTTGCACAAGATGCGGCGGCGCTGCCGCAGGCTGGTCTGGCTTAACCCGCTGGTTGGCCAGGCGGGCTTTACGCCAGCGAGCGCCGGCATGTCGGCGGCACTGCCGTACGTCGACCTGCTGGCAGGCGCGCGCGACCTGGCGAGCCTGCAGCAGGTGCTGCCCCAGGTCTTGTCGGTACTGCAATGAACGACGCCATGGATCACGCCATGATGGATCACGCCATGAACCACGCTAGCAAAGACGAGACGAAAGACGCCACCGCGCAGGCTATCGACTGCGAAGCGCTCCTGCAACGCGAGCAGCGGCTGATCGAAGCCGCGTGTCCGTTCGCGGTCGTCACCGTGATCCGCGCACAGCCGCCTACCTCGGCCTGGGTGGGGGCGCAGGCGCTGGTGGAGGAGGATGGCTCGCTGCACGGCTGGGTTGGCGGCGGCTGCTCGCGCGCGATCGTGATCCAGGCCGCGCTCGAGACGATCCGCAGCGGCGGGCCCAAGCTGCTGCGCATCAGCAACGCGACCGCCCCGGCCGAAGCCGGCATCGAGATGCACGCCATGCCATGCGCGAGCAACGGCACGCTCGACGTATTCATCCAGCCGACCCTGCCACCGCCCGTGGTACTGGTACTCGGCTCCACGCCCACCGCGCTGGAGGCCTGCGTGCTGGCGCAGCGCATGGGGCTTGCCGTGGCGGCCGCGGCGAGCGTGACCGTGCCGCTGGCGGCGCTGGGCCTGAGCCGGGTGATCGACGGCTATGACCAGGAAGCCTTCGCCTTGCTCGCGCCGCGGCTGGTGCTGGTGGCCACCCAGGGCGATGCGGACGAAGACGCGCTGGAAGCGGCCCTGCGCAGCCCGGCCGCGGCCATCTTGCTGGTGGCAAGCCAGCGCAAGGCGCAGACCCTGCGCGAAGCCATGCGCCGGCGCGGCATCGCGCCGCAGCGGCTGGACGCGCTGCATGCGCCGGCCGGCCCGCATATCCATGCACGCACGCCGCAGGAGATCGCGCTTGGCGCGGTCGCGGGGCTGGTGGCATTGCGCCGGCAGCTGGAACAGGAACAGTGCGCCGGGGCCGCGGCGGCGAGCGTGGACGCGCCGCCGGTGATGTTGCCGTGCGAATCGATGGCGCCGGTCGGGCCGGGCGCGTCGGCGGTACCGCCACTGGCCCGCTACATCAACCCGGTGTGCGGCATGACGGTCGATATCGCATCGGCCCGGCATGTGGTCGAGTATGGCGGGCAGCGCGTGTATTTCTGCTGCGACGGCTGCAAGGTGGAGTTCGAGCGCGAACCGGAGAAATACCTGCCGGCGGCGCGGGGCGTGCGGGAGACGACGTGAGCGCGCATGCGGATGTGGCGCTGCCCGCCTTCTCTGCGGTGGTACTGGCCGCGGGCACGTCGTCGCGCATGGGTGGGCAACACAAGCTGCTGCTGCCGCTGGACGGCGAGCCGGCAGTCAGGCGCACCGTGCGCGCGGTGCTGGCCGCGCGGCCGCTGGAGGTCGTGGTGGTGACGGGATGCAAGGGCCGCGAGGTCATCGGCGCGCTCGCTGGCCTGCCGGTCGATTTCCAGCCGAATCCGCGCTACGAAGAAGGACAGATGACATCGGTGGCCGCCGGCGTGGCCGCGCTGCGCATGCCATGCAGCGTGGTGCTGGTGTGCCTGGCCGACCAGGTATTGCTGGAGCCGGCCGATTACCTGGAGCTGGTACGCGCCTTCGCGACGATGCCGCGCGGCTCGATCGTGGTGCCGGTGCACGCGGGGCAGCGCGGCAACCCGGTGGCGTTCTCTGCGAGCTATGCGGCCGAGGTGGTGGCGGGGCACGTGAACCCGGGTTGCCGCAAGCTGATCGCCGACCACCCGGACGAAGTCTTCGTCCACGAGGCCGGCCACGACCGCTTCACTACCGATATGGATACGCCCGAAGACTACGCGCGTATCGTGGAACGGCTTACTTCAGCATCTGCACCGAGCCGTTTACCGTCACCGTGACCTGCGCCTTGCCGCCTTCGACCGGCACCGGCGCCGAGTCCGCCATCATGGCCTTGGCCGCATACATGCGTGGCACCGGCTGCACCGCGCCGACATCGCCGACCTGCACTTCGCGGATCGAATAGCTGCTGTAGCCGAACAGCTTGGTGGTGGCGTCGGCCTTGCCGCGGAACGAGGCCACGGCCTGCTCGGTCAGCTTGGCCTCGGCTGCCTGGCGTGCTTCGCGCGAGAGCGAGAAGGCGATGCTCTGCACCTGCATCTGGCTGGAAAGCTGGCCGGCGAGCTTGGACACGGCGGTGAAATCGCGCGATTGCAGGATCACCTCGGCGCGCCCGCGCCAGGTGCTGATACGGCCGTTGCGGTCGGTCGACGGGTTGATGGAGAAGCCGCCCGATTCGGCCTGGACGCCGGAAGTGCGCCTGGCCTGCTCGATCACCTGCTTTGCCTTGGCCGACAGTGCCGAGGAGATCGCACCCGGCTCGGCGCCTTCCTGCTCGGCGGCAAGGGTCAGGTGGACCACGTCGGTGGGCACGTCGGTGGCGGCCTGGGCGGCCAGCGCCAGCACGCCGGCCGGCGCCGGATCGTGGGTCGGGACACCGCCCTGGGCGGATGCGACCATGGCGGCGGTACCGAGCAGCGTGGCGGCAAGCAGTTGTTTCATGTAGTTTCTCCCGTTCAGACGATGCGTATCAGACGCGTGGCGCAGGTGATCGTTCCGCTACGCGGGGCCAACGTTGTATCTGCATGTATCCGCCGGGCCGCTGCGCCGTGCTAGAACGCGTGCCAGGCCTTCCAGAACATATAGGCCGAGAGGCAGAACAGCAGGCCGGCGAAGACCTTCTTGAGCTGCGCCGTCCAGGCTGTGCGCGGTGCGCGCGCCCAGCGGCGCGGTCAGCACGCTGGCCACTGCGATCACCGCCAGCGCGGGCAGGTAGATATAGCCGAGCGAGCCCGGCGGCAGCCCGGCCTGGCCCAGGCCGCTCCACACATAGCCGATCACGCTTGCCACCGCGATCGGGAAGCCGAGCGCGGCCGACGTGGCCACCGCATTGTGGATGGGAACGTTGCACCAGGTCATGAACGGCACCGAGACAAAGCCGCCGCCGGCACCCACGAGGCTGGAGAGAAAGCCGATCACGCCGCCAGCGCCGAGCATGCCCGGCGTGCCGGGCAGCTGGCGGTGTGGCGCCGGCTTGCGGTTGCGCAGCATCTGCCACGCCGAAAAGCCGACGAACAGCGCGAACAGCAGCGACAGCCAGCTCGTCTTGAGCGCGGCAAAGACCTTGCCGCCGCCGATCATGCCGCCGACCAGGATGCCTGGCGCCAGCGCGAGCACCAGCCCCCAGCGCACCATGCCGCGCTTGTGGTGGGCGCGCACGGAGGACAGCGAGGTAAACAGGATGGTCGCCATCGAGGTGGCGATCGCCATATGGACGATGGCCTCGTGCGGGAAGGCCATGTACGTGAACAGCAGCGTGAGGAAAGGCACCATCAGCATGCCGCCACCGACGCCGAGCAGGCCGGCGCAGAAGCCAGTAAAGGCACCGAGCAGCAGCAGCCCGGGAATCAGGGAGAAGCTCATGAAGCGGATTCGACCTTGTTGGTGTTATTGATGTTTTTGGTGTTGCTGGCGTCGAAGCGCCGGGGCGCGGCCGGTGTGGCGGGTGTGACCTGAGTGACCTGAGTGGCCCGGGTGATGCCGGGGGCTGGGGGTGCGTGTAGCTGTGCGCGGCTCAACCCATCAGCCGCGTGGTGATGAAGCGCCATTCGGCAGGCGTCACCGGCGTGATGGACAGGCGGTTGCCGCGGCGTAGCACGGCCATGTCCGCGAGTTCCTCGTGCGCGCGCAGGTCGGCCAGCGAGATCAGCGCGCTCTTGGAGACGTAGCGCACATCCACCAGCATCCAGCGCGGCGCGTCGGCTTTGGCGGCGGCATCGTAGTAATCGCTCTTGGGGTCGAACTGGGTGGGGTCGGGGTAGGGCTGCGAGCTGACCTCGGCCAGGCCGGCGATGCCGGGCTGCGGGCAGGAGGAGTGATAGAACAGCACGCCGTCGCCGATGCGCATGGCGTCGCGCATGAAATTGCGCGCCTGGTAGTTGCGCACACCGGTCCAGGGCAAGGCGCCGCGTTCGGCAAGGGTATCGATGCTGGCCTCGTCCGGTTCCGATTTCATCAGCCAGTACTGGCGGGCCCGGTCGGCGGCAGTGGCTTGCGAGGATCGGCTCATTGGCTTGTGGCTCACGGCGGAGTGGCGTTGGCGACAGCGCTATGGTGCAGCAAGCCCGGCCAAAAGAAAACCATGCGGGAAACGATGCGGAAAATCATGCGGAAAACCAGGCACGCCGGCAGTTCTCGCGCGCGCCGGAGCTCCCTGCGCAAATGCATGCCGCCGCGTGGCGGCATCGCGAGCCCGCGCGCAAGGAGAGCGCAAAAAGGAAACGCAAAAAGAAAAGGGCGGTGGTCTGAAACCACCGCCCTTTGTAGGGGTCCCCGCCTCGGCCGCTGGATCGGCATCCTGAACCCAAGTGAGGTTCAGAGTGGCTGCGGAAGCCGTATTTTGGGTACATCACTGAATCAGGGAGTCCGAAGACTATGAACCAAGCGACGCGCTCGCCCACACGGCATTGTCCCGCACCAACAAATGCTTATCGGTTCAAGGAATATGATCCTGACGAACCAGGCAGGGAAACTGTCAAACGTCTGACTTTTTTTGCTGCCGGACCAGATACTTCCGCAGGCTGTCAGACGTTTGCCGTTTCTAACTTGGATGGGATGAAAACGGCGGTCAGGCGCGATAACCCGACCTAAGGTGTCGCGACTATGTGGCTTTGCGCGACTTGGCTCCACTATACACCTCTGGGCTTTTCATACCAAGCCCGTCTTGGCGCGTCGTTACATTTTGCCGGCGCGCGCGGCACCTCGGGCACATCGTGGCGTTCCTGCCGCAATACCTGTGCCGTGCGGGGCACCGCGCCATGCGGGCGCGCACCCGAACCCGCGTTCAGCCACGCGAGACCGGCGCGTTGGTGCCCACGTGGGCGTACTGGCGCAGGGCCTCGTCGGCGCGTTCGTTGAGCTCGCGGATACGCGCGCGCACGGCGTCCACCGGGATGGTGCCGTCTTCCTGCTGCTTGCGCTTGAGCGATAGCAGGTCCGAGGCGATGCTGATCGCGGCCATCACGGCGACACGTTCCACGCCCTTGGCGGAAACGCCGCCCTTGAGGCGGGTCATCTGGTCGTCTACCAGGGCGACGGCCTCGAGCAGCGCGGCCTCGTTGTCGGGCGCGATGGCGAAGCGGTAGGACTGGCCGGCGATGTTGACTTCGACTTGCTTGTTGCTCATGCGTTTTCTCCGGGTGCCTTGGTGTGGGCGCTGTCAGCGGTATGGGCGCTGGCCGCGTGGCCGGCCGAGTCGCCGTCGCCCAGCAGGTCGAGCTGGCGGGCGTCGCTGGCGGTGGGGAGTTTGTCGAGGATCGACTGGATGCGCAGCTGCGCTTCCTCGATCTTGATATTGAGCAGCTCGCGGTCGGCTGCCATGGCCTCGCGATCGCCGCGCAGCTGGCTGGCTTCGGCCTGCAGGCGTTCGATCTCCTCGCGCAGGCGCTGGTTCTCGGCGGCAAGGGTGTCGGCGTGGTGCAGCACGCGTCCGATCTTGGCGGCGAGTTGTTCGAGTTCGTTGAGCATGGAGCCTGTCATATCTAGGGTCTCGGGTTTTGGGATTCTAGCCCAAGCGCTATCGGGCGGATGGCGAAAGCAGCCCGGTGTGACCGGGCCAGCGCGCCGAAGTTGCACGCAACGTCGCCCAACGGGCGCCGTGGCGGCCATTTTCTGCCCGCTTCCGCGCGTTTGCGCCTGGCTTGGGGGATGCCGGCGGGCGTCATTGACGCTCGCCTTGAAACTGCCTACACTCGCGCACGTTCCAGGTGCTCGCAGTTCTGTTCACTACAGGGTTGCAGTTCAACGGGAAACAGGGAGCCAGCCTGCGCCGCCAGGGCGCAGGCGTGCCAACCTGTGCTGCCCCCGCAACGGTAAGCGACCGCGATCGCAAGAATCGCAGGGCCGGCCCATCTGCCACTGAACCGCAAGGTCCGGGAAGGCGGTCGGACCAGTGTCGCCAGCCCGGATACCGGCCTGAACGAGAGTGCGCCACTTTCCGCAGGAGCAGTGGCGCGCTTCATCGCCAGACGGTCCGCGGGGGAACGGACCAGGCTGCTCTCTCCCTCTTCGCATCATGCGCTCATCGTCTTCCAGGTCGAGCCGCCCGGCATTGCCGGCGTCCCGCCAGTCCACCCACGCACTTGTCCTACGGCCTTTGCCCGTCGCGCTGCTTGCCTTGCTCGCCGCCGGCGCGCCCGGCCTTGTCCATGCCCAGTCCGCCCCGGAGCCCGTGCCGGAACCCGCGGCGCAGCCTGCCGCCGCGCAGCTGACGCCGGTAGTGGTCACCGCCACCCGCACGGCCCAGTCGCTGACCGAGGCGCTGCCGCACACCACCGTGGTGACGCAGCAGGACATCGTCAATTCGCAGGCGCTGGACCTGCGCACGCTGCTGCGCTCGCAGGCCGGCGTGGAGTTCGCCACCAACGGCGGCCTTGGCGCCAACACCAGCCTGTTCATGCGCGGCGCCAACTCCAACCAGACGCTGATCCTGATCGACGGCGTGCGCGTTTCCTCGGTCAGCAGCGGCACGGCCCAGCTGGCCAATATTCTGCCCGACCAGATCGACCATATCGAAGTGGTGCGGGGCAATGTGTCGGCGCTCTACGGCTCGGACGCCATTGGCGGCGTGGTGCAGATCTTTACCAAGAGCGGCGCCGGGCAGCCCCCGGCGGCCAATGCGCAGATCGAGTATGGCAGCAACAATACGCGGCAGGGCACGGCGGGCTACGGCGGCCAGATCGGCGATACCTCGTTCAATATCACCGGCTCGGCCATCAAGACCGACGGCTTCTCGTCGGTCAACACCCAGCAGCAGCCCAAGGCCAATCCCAACGACAACCCGTACGACAACAAGAGCGTATCGGGCCAGGTCAAGCACCGCTTCACCAGCGACTGGGATGCGGGAGTGACGGCCTACTATTCAAAGAGCAAGCTGTCCTACGACAGCACCACGGGAAAGCCCACCGACGTCTGGTGGATGAACAGCGAGCTGTACACGGTATCGGGTTTCGTTAACGGCAAGCTGGGCCGGGACTGGAGTACGCATTTCAAGGTGGCGCAGAGCGAGGACCGCAGCAACACCACCAAGAACGGCCTGTTCGACAGCCGCTTCAATACGCGCAACCGCCAGTACACCTGGCAGAACGAGTACGCACTGGCGCCCACGCATACGCTGCTGTTCGGCGCCGAGTACGCGCAGCAGGAACTGGATTCCAGCGCCTACACCGCGCCCGTGCGCAATATCGCCTCGGTGTTTGGCGGCTACGATGGCCGCCTGGGCAAGCACCAGCTGCAGCTCAATGTGCGCAACGATCACTACTCGGACTTCGGCAGCCAGGCCAGCTACTTCGCGGGCTACGGCTATAACCTGACCGATGCGTTCAAGCTGATTGCCAATGCCAGCAACGCATTCCGCGCGCCCACCTTCAACGAGCTCTATTTTCCCAACTTTGGCCAGCCCGGCATCAACCCCGAGCGTGCCAAGTCGGTCGAGCTGGGCGCGCAGTACAGTACCGACAGCGCCGGCCTGCTGCGCGTGACCGCGTTCCAGACCCGCTACGACAACCTGATCACTTCGGCGCTGCAGCCCAACGGCCTGTTCCTGGCGCAGAATATCAACAAGGCCAAGGTGCAGGGCATCGAAGCCTCGTGGCGCGCCAGGCTGATGGGCACCGATGTCGGCGCCAGCGTGACGTTCCAGAACCCGGTGGACGAGCAAAGCAATACGCAGCTGCTGCGCCGCGCGCGCCGCCATGCCGCGTTCGACGTGGGCCGCCAGTTCGGTGACTTCCGCTTCGGCGGGGAGTGGATCATTTCGTCGGCGCGCATGGACAGCGGCTCGCGCACCCTGGGCGGATACGGTATCGTCAACCTCAATGCCCGCTACAACATCGACAAGCAATGGTTCGTCGCCGCCCGTGTGGAAAACCTGTTCGACAAGAACTACCAGCTCGCCTACCCGTACAACACGCAGGGGCGCGCCGGCTTTATCACGCTGGGATGGCGCCAGCGCTGATGGCGGCGGCCTGAGATGCGGCGCGCGCTTGCCGTCTGGCTGATGCTCGCCGCCGCCGGCGTGGCGGTGTTCCTGCTGTCGCTGGCAGTGGGCAGCGTGTCGCTCAGCGGCGCCCAGGTGTGGGGTGCGCTGGCCGGCGGCAGCACCGATACCGCCAGCGCCATCGTGCGCGAGCTGCGCCTGCCGCGCGCGGCGGCGGCTTTCGCCTGTGGCGGCCTGCTGGCTCTCACCGGCGCCCTGATGCAGGTGCTGCTGCGCAATCCGCTGGCCGAACCCTATGTGCTGGGCGTGTCCGGCGGCGCGGCCACCGGCGCGCTGGGCGCCATGCTGATGACGTGGCCGCTGTGGACGGTGCAGGCCGGCGCCGCCGGCGGCGCGCTGTTCTCGATGGTGCTGGTGGCCACGCTGGCGCGGCGCGACCTGTTGCATCCGCAGGTACAGGGCGGCCATCACGAGGCGGGCTCGCGCCTGTTGCTGACCGGCGTGATCCTGGCCGCTGGCTGGGGCGCGCTGATCACGCTGATCCTGAGCGTGGCGCCCGAGGCGCGCCTGCGCGGCATGCTGTTCTGGCTCACCGGCGATCTCGGCGGCACCGCCAGCTATGGCCTCGTGCTGGGCGCGCTGGTGCTGGCGGTGCTGCTGGTCATGCCGCTGGCCCGCTCGCTCAACGCCATGCTGATGGGCGAGACCGTGGCGCAGGCGCTCGGCGTGCGCGTGGGCGCGGTGCGCATGGCGGTATTCGTGCTGTCCTCGGTGGCGATCGCGGTGGCCATCACCGCGGCCGGCTCGATCGGCTTCGTCGGCCTGGTGGTGCCGCACCTGGTGCGGCTGGCGTGGGGCAACGACCAGCGCCTGCTGCTGCCCGCGTCGGCCCTGCTGGGCGGCGCGCTGCTGATGGCGGCCGACCTGGTGGCGCGCACGGTGATCGCGCCGGCGCAGCTGCCGGTGGGCGTGATCACGGCGCTGCTGGGCGTGCCCACCTTCCTCTTCTTGCTGCTGCGCAGGCCGCGCTGACGCTCATGCCGACCTGGAACGAACCTGCCTCGAACTGTCCCACGCTGGCGCTGCAGGCCTTGCAGCTGCGGGCGGGCGCGCGCGCGCTGCTCGATGGCCTGAGCCTGTCCGTGCATGCCGGCGAGCTGTGGTGCGTGGTTGGCCCGAACGGGGTCGGCAAGTCCACGCTGATGTCGGTGCTGGCCGGGCTGCGCAAGCCCGACGGCGGTGCCGTGCTGCTCGACGGCCGCGCGCCGCCGGAGATCGCGCCGGCGGCGCTCGCGCTGCAGCGCGCCTACCTGCCGCAGGCGGTGAGCGATACCTTCTCGATGACCGTGCGCGATGCGGTCGCGGTGGGCCGCCACCCGCATCTCTCGGGCTGGGGCTGGGCACGCCGCGAGGACGACGCCGTGGTCGCCGCGGTGATGCGCGAGCTGGATCTCGATGCGCTGGCCGCGCGCGACGTGCTGACCCTGTCCGGCGGCGAACGCCAGCGCGTCTCGCTGGCCGCCACGCTGGCGCAGCAGGCGCCGCTGCTGCTGCTCGACGAGCCGGCCGCGCACCTGGACCTGCGCCACCAGATCATGGTGCTGGACACGCTGGCCGGCCTGGCGCGGGCCGGCCGCCACGCCGTGGTGGTGATCCTGCACGACCTCAACCTGGCGCGGCGCTATGCCACCCACGCGCTACTGCTGGCCGAGGACGGCCTGTGCCTGCATGGCCCCGCGGCCGACGTCCTCACGCCGGCGAACTGCTCGCATGCGCTGCGCACCCCCATCGTCAGCGTCAGCGACGGCCGGCATACCGCGCTGATCGCGCACGGCGCCTTTCATCCGCTGCATGGCGGACCTACCGGACAAGACGGAACCTCATCATGAACGAACCCCAATCCGGCGCCGCATCCGGCGCCGCATCCGGCGCCGCATCCGACGCCAATCCCGCAACCGGCGACGCCGGCCGCGACGAACGCCACAAGACGCGCATGGCGCGCAAGAAGGACGTGGTGGACGCCAAGATCGCCGCCGCCCGGGACGAGCGCGGCGTGATCGTCATCACCACCGGCAACGGCAAGGGCAAGTCCAGCTCCGGCTTCGGCATGGTGGTGCGCGCGCTCGGCCACGGCATGCAGGCCGCCGTGGTGCAGTTCATCAAGGGCGCGATCCCCAGCGGCGAGGAAATGTTCCTGCGCCGCTTTCCGGAACACTGCGCCTTCCACGTGATGGGCGAGGGCTACACCTGGGAGACCCAGGACCGCGCACGCGACGTGGCCAAGGCCGAAGCCGCGTGGGAGGTGGCGCGCGGGCTGCTGCGCGACCCGGCCGTCGAGCTGGTGCTGCTGGACGAGCTCAATATCGCGCTCAAGCTGCACTACCTGGACGTGGACACCGTGATCGCCGACCTGCGCGCCCGCCCGCCGATGCAGCATGTGGTGATCACCGGCCGCGGCGCGCCGCAGGCGCTGATCGACGCGGCCGACACCGTGACCGAGATGACCCCGGTCAAGCACGCGTTCAAGCAGGGCATCAAGGCACAGCGCGGCATCGAAATGTAGGCGCCGCTCGCGCTATCGATCAACCCAACCGTAACCGTGGTCTCGAACATCATGCAGTTTCCCGTCATTGCTCCCCTGGATGCCTCCCTGCGCCCCGCCCTGCAGGCCGCCATCGACGCCAAGACCAAGCCGCTGGGCGCGCTTGGCAGGCTCGAGGCGCTGGCCCTGCAGATCGGCCTGATCACCGGCAGCACCGCGCCCGAACTCAAGCGCCCTGCGGTCATCGTCTTCGCCGGCGACCATGGCATCGCCGACACCGGCGTGAGCGCCTATCCGGCCGAGGTGACAGCGCAGATGGTGCTCAACTTCCTCGGTGGCGGGGCTGCCATCAATGTGTTCTCGCGCCAGCACGGCCTGTCGCTGGAGGTGGTGGACGCCGGCGTGCGCGCGCCGCTGCCGGCCGCGCCCGGGCTGGTCAACTGCCGCATCGCGGCGGGCACGCGCAACTTCGCGCAGGAGCGCGCGATGAGCGCCGGGCAGGTACAGGCCGCGCTCACGGCCGGCATGGCGCGCGTGCTGCGCCACGCGCAGGAAGGCACCAATGTGATCGCCTTCGGCGAGATGGGCATCGCCAATACCTCTTCCGCCGCCTGCCTGGCGAGCCGGCTCACCGGCACGCCGATCGACGAATGCATCGGCCGCGGCACCGGGCTGGACGACGCCGGCCTGGCGCACAAGCGCGCGGTGCTGGCGCAGGCGCTGGCCTTGCATGCCGATGCGGTCGAGCCGCTCGATGCGCTGGCCGCGTTCGGCGGCTTCGAGGTCGCCATGATGACCGGCGCCTTCCTGGCCGCGGCGGCCAGCCGCATGGTGATCCTGGTCGATGGCTTCATCGCCTCGGCCGCGCTGCTGGTGGCGCAGGGCCTGGCGCCCGAGGTGCTGGACTACTGCGTGTTCTCGCATTGCTCGCACGAGCACGGCCACCGCAGCCTGCTCGCGCATTTCGGCGCCGAGCCGCTGCTGGCGCTGGACCTGCGCCTGGGCGAGGGCACCGGCGCCGCGCTGGCCTATCCGCTGCTGGTGTCCGCCACTGCCTTCCTGCGCGAGATGGCCACCTTCGGCGGCGCGGGCGTCAGCACGGCATCGGCGTAGACTGCGGCGGACCTCTCTCTCGTACCGGCCCATGCTCGATGAACTTCGCTACTTCCTGACCGCGGTCGGCTACTTCACGCGGGTGCCGGTGCCACGCTGGGTCGGGTTTGCGCCGCACTACCTGAACGCGGCGGCGCGCTACTTCCCGCTGGTGGGCCTGCTGGTGGGCGGGCTCGGCGCGCTGGCGAGCTGGGGCGCGCTGCAATGGTGGCCGCCCGGCGTGGCGCTGCTGCTCGGCATGGCGGTGACCCTGCTGGCCACGGGCGCCTTCCACGAAGACGGCCTGGCCGATTGCGTGGACGCCTTCGGCGGCGGCTACCGGCCCGAGGATGTGCTGCGCATCATGCATGACTCGCGCATCGGTGCGTTCGGCGCCATCGCCCTGGTGGTGGCGCTGCTGCTGAAGTGGCAGTTGCTGGTAGCGATCGCCGCGCGCGGCGGCATGGCGGAACTGCTGCTGGTGCTGGTGGCCGCGCATGCGGCCAGCCGCGCGATGGCGGTGAGTTATCTCGCCACGCTCGATTACGTGCGGCCCGAGGGCAAGGCCAAGCCGGTGGCGCAACGCCTGGGCGGCATCGGGCTGGTCTTTGCCTTGTCGTGCGGCGCGGTGCCGCTGGTGCTGGTGTCGCCCGCCTTTGCAGGGTCGGCGCTGGCCGCGCTGCTGGTACTGCGCGTGCTGCTGGGCCGCTATTTCGTGCGGCGCATCGGTGGCTATACCGGCGACTGCCTCGGCATGGCGCAGCAGCTGGCCGAGATCCTGATCTACCTGGTGGCGGCGGCATGGACCTGGTCCTGATCCGCCATGCGCAGCCGCAGGTGGCGCCAGGCATCTGCTACGGCGCGCTCGACCTGGCGCTGGCCGAGCCTGTCTCGCCGGCGCCTGCGCGCATGCTGGCGGCGCTGGAAGGGCTGCGGCCGCAGGGCATTCTCTGCAGCACGCTGGCGCGCGCGCGCGCCACCGCATCCCTGCTTGCCGAAGGCCTGGCAGCCGCGCTCGTGCCCGAGCCGGACGCGCGCCTGCGCGAGCTGGATTTCGGCAGCTGGGAAGGCCTTGCCTGGGACGCGGTGCCGCGCGCGGAGCTGGACGCGTGGGCGGCCGACCTGCTCAACGCAAGGCCGCACGGTGGCGAAAGCGCCGCCACGGCCATGGCGCGCGTGGTGGCGTGGGCCGATGCGCTGCCCGCCGAGTCGCGCGATTGCATCTGGGTGGTCACGCATGCCGGCCCGATGCGCATGCTGGCCGCGCACTGGCTCGGCGTGCCGCTGGCCACCACGCTGGGCTGGGATCTCGCGTTCGGCGCCAGCTGCCGCTTCACACTGGGCAAGGGCGCGCCGCGCCTGCGGTGGTGGAACCGCGTGTGAGGTGCCGCCAGGGCGCTACTGCGCCGGCCGCTTGGCTCGCGCGTTGTCCAGGTCCTTGCAGATGATTTCCGCGCCGCGCGCCAGGCGCGGCCCGGCACGGTTGACCAGGTCGCCATCGATGGCGTACAGGTTGCCGCGCGCCACCGCCGTGACCTGCTTCCAGCGCTCCCACATGGAGAAATCGGGCAGGGGGCGGTCCGAGCGCGTGGCCCCGATGGCCGCCGTCATCATCACTTCGGGATTGCCCGCCACCACCGCTTCCACCGATACCGTGGGCACCAGCAGGGACTCGCTGGCGAACAGGTTGCGCCCGCCGCACAGCGCCAGCACGTCGCTGATCAGGTGCTGGCCGCTGAGGGTCATCAGCGGCTGTTGCCAGACCTGGTAGAACACCGTCACCGGCGGCCGCGCGGCATAGGCCTGGCGCAGCTTGTCGACCTGCTGGCGGAAGCTCGCGGCGGCGCCGCTGGCGGTGGCCTCCGTGCCCATCAGCACGCCCATGCGCTCGATATTGCTGGGAATGCCTTCGAGCTTGCGTGGCTCGCTGAAGAACAGCGGCAGGCCGAGCGCGCGCAGGCGGTCGGTCTGTTTCTGCGCATTGCCGTGGCGCCACACCACGATCAGGTCCGGCTTGAGCGCGGCGATGCGCTCCAGGTCGAGCGCCTTGTTGTCGCCCACGCGCGGGATCTCGCGTGCCTGCGGCGGGTAGTCGCTGTAGCTCACGGTGCCGACGATACGCGCGCCGCCGCCGGCCGCGAACAGCAGCTCGGTGACGTGCGGCGCCAGCGAGATCACGCGCCGCGCGGGCTGGTCCAGCGTGACGGTCTGCCCGGCATCGTCGACCACCGAGACGGCGGCGCCGGCGTCGGCGCAGTGCGCACCGCCCAGCAGCGTGATGAGTGTCAGCAGGATGCGGGCGGCCAGCGGGGTTTCATTCATCGGGAATCCAGGGTGCGGTCGGAAAAGTGGGTGGCGCATGCGCTTGCCAGCGCGGCATCGAGCCGCTGCCAGGCTTGCGCCGATGCCGGCGGCAGGCCCAGGCGCAGGCTCGGCAGGACACCGTCCTGCGCCTCGAACAGCCGCGTCCACACGCCTTGCCGCGCCAGCGCGTCGTGCAGGATTGCCGCGTCGGCGTGCGGCACCCAGCTGAACAAGGGATGGCTCGCCGGCACCAGCCCATGCGCGCGCAGCATCGCTGCGAGCCGGTCGCCCGCTTGCTGCAGGCGGGCGCGCGTTGCGTCCTGCCAGGCGGTGTCGGCCAGCGCCAGGCGTGCCACCGCGCGGGCAGGGCCGGCCACGGTCCAGTGGCCCAGATGCGCGTCCAGCGCGGCCAGCAGGTCCGCTCGCGCCAGCACGAAGCCGCAGCGCACGCCGGCCAGTCCGTAGAACTTGCCGAGCGAACGCAGCACCACCAGGCCCGGCCGGCCGGACAGTGCCGCCAGCGACAGCGCCGGTGTGCAATCCATGAAGGCTTCGTCGAGCAGCAGCGTACCGCCGCGCGCGGCCAGCCCGGCATGCCAGGCCAGCAAGGTGGCCGGGGCAAGCGTGCGCGCGGTCGGGTTGTTCGGGTTGACGACCACCAGGTGATCGAGCCGCGCGGCGAGGCCGGCTTGGGCGAAATCCGCCTCGGCCAGGGGCACCACGTCGTGCCCGGCGCGCGCGAAGGCGGGCGCGTATTCGCTGTAGCCCTGCGCGGCCACGCCTACGCGCCCGGGCCTGAGCAGCAGCGGCAGGGCGCGGATGGCAGCCTGCGAGCCTGCCACCGGCAGCGCGCGCGGGGCGCCATAGGCCTGCGCGGCGAGCGCGGCCAGGCCGTCGTCGTCCTGCGGCAGGCGCTGCCACGCCTCGGCGGGCAGGGCGGGCACCGGATAGCCGTCGGGATTGATGCCGGTGGAAAGGTCGAGCCATCCGGCCGCGGGCCGGCCGTAGCGGCGCACGGCGGCGAGCAGGTCGCCGCCGTGGCGGATCTGGGTGGTCATGCGATGGCGTAATGCAGGAGGCAGGGGACGGCGGCGCTGGCGCAGGCGGCGGCCAGCCACAGCCACAGCGTGCGCTGGACCAGCCGCAGGCAGGCGCGTACCTGGGCGCATCCGGGGCGCGTGCCAGCGCCCAGCGGCGGACGGTCCTCCCATTCGCCGTGGTAGCGCGCGGGACCGCCCAGCGCAACGCCGACGGCGCCGGCGCCGGCGGCCATGACCGGACCCGCGTTGGGGCTCGACCAGGCCGGCGCCTGCGCGCGCCAGCACCGCAGGGCCTGCCTGGTGTGGCCCAGCAGCGCGTACGACAGCGCGGTCAGCCGTGCGGGAATCAGGTTGAGCAGGTCGTCCAGGCGGGCGGCGGCCCAGCCGAAATACAGCAGCCGGGGCGTGCGGTAGCCCCACATGGCGTCCAGCGTATTGGCCAGGCGAAAGGCGATCACGGCCGGCGCGCCGCCGAGCAGGAACCAGAACAGCGCGCCAAAGACGGCGTCGTTGCCGTTCTCGAGCGCGGATTCGCAGGCCGCGCGGGCCAAGGCTTCGGCGTCTGCCCCGGCGGTGTCGCGCGAGACGATGCGCGCGGTCAGGTCGCGCGCCGCCGGGAGATCGTCTTGCGCTAGGGCCTCGGCGATCGGCGCGATATGCTGGGCCAGGCTGCGCGCGCCAAGCGCCGCGTACAACGCCAGCGCGTGCAGCAGCCAGGCCAGCGCCACGCTCAGTTGCGCTGCCGCCTGCACCAGCACGGCGGCCAGCGCGGCAGGCACCACCACCATCAGTGTCCAGGCTGCCAAGCCGCTGGCGCGCCGGCGCAGCGGCGCGCCTCCGCGGTTCAGGCGGCGCTCAAGCGCGGCGGCCAGGTTGCCGAAGCCCACCAGCGGATGCCAGCGGCGCGGCTCGCCCAGCCACTGGTCCAGCAGCACGCCGGCCACGGCCGCGGCCACGCAGGCCGGCCAGGGGATTGCGGGAAATGTCCACCAGGACGAAAGCGCAAGGGGAAACGCAGGCAAGGACAGCATCAGCACGCCAGATCGGCGCCTTTCACGCTGATGGGAATGCCGGCCACCACCAGCCGCACGCGGTCGGCCGCGGCCGCGAGCTTCTGGTTGAGGCGGCCCAGTTCGTCGACATAGAAGCGCGTGATGGCGCCCATCGGCACCACGCCGAAGCCGATTTCGTTGGAAACCAGGATCACGTGTCCGGGCAGGGTGGGCAGCGCGGTCAGCAGCGCGTCGATTTCCTCCGTGAAGGCGGCCGGCGGCGTCACCAGGCCGTGCTCGGGATAGCTGCGCGCATCGAGGAAGATCAGGTTGTTGAGCCACAGCGTGACGCAGTCGACCAGGATGCAGCCGTCGTGCGTGGCGTTGGCGTAGAGGGCGTCGGCCAGTTGCAGCGGCGCCTCCACCAGGCCCCATTCGTTCGGGCGCCGGGCGCGATGCAGCGCGATGCGCAGCTGCATTTCCTCGTCGGCGCTGTCGTCGTCATGGCGCGCGGTGGCGATATAGGTGACCGGGCCGCCGGTGGCCGCCGCGTGGTCGGCGGCCAGTTGCTCGGCGAAATGGCTCTTGCCGGAGCGCGCGCCGCCCAGCACCAGCGTGAGCTGGCGCGCGGGTCCGGCCGCGGCGGCCGCATGCGGCGCTGCGGCGGCACGGGGGGAGCGTTCGCCCTGCGGCGTGGTGGCCGAGGTGCTGGCAGGCTCGGTAGCGGTGGCGGATGCGTGGGCCGAAGTCATCCGGGTATTGTAGCGGGCGCATCCGGGGATCGCACGCCCTGCGATGGCGCCAGCCCGCCATGCACCGATGCGATAATCCCGCGATGCAAAAACCTCTCTCCAAAGCTGGCGCCGGCGGGCTGCCGGGTGGCTTGCGCGGTACCCTGATGGTGCAGGGCACCACCTCCGACGCGGGCAAGAGCACGCTGGTGGCGGGCCTGTGCCGCGTACTGGCGCGCGGCGGCGTGCGCGTGGCGCCCTTCAAGCCGCAGAACATGGCGCTCAACAGCGCCGTCACCGCCGACGGCGGCGAGATCGGCCGCGCCCAGGCCCTGCAGGCACAAGCGGCCGGGCTGGCGCCGCACACCGACATGAACCCCGTGCTGCTCAAGCCCAGCAGCGACACCGGCGCCCAGGTCATCATCCACGGCCAGGCGCGCATGGACCTGAACGCGCGCGCCTACCATGCCTACAAGCCGGTGGCGATGCAGGCGGTGCTGGCGTCGCACCGGCGCCTGTCCGAGGCCTACGAGGTGGTCCTGGTGGAGGGCGCCGGCAGCCCGGCGGAGATCAACCTGCGCGACCGCGACATCGCCAACATGGGCTTTGCCGAGGCGGTGGACTGTCCGGTGGTGCTGGTGGCCGATATCGACCGGGGCGGCGTGTTCGCCCACCTGGTGGGCACGCTGGATTGCCTGTCCGACTCCGAGCGCGCGCGCGTGAAGGGCTTCATCATCAACCGCTTTCGCGGCGACATCGCGCTGCTCGAGCCGGGCCTGGACTGGCTGGAGGCGCGCACTGGCAAGCCGGTGCTGGGCGTGCTGCCCTACCTGCACGGCCTGCACCTGGATGCGGAGGACGCCATCATCGGCGCGCAGGCGGCCAAGGAGGGCGAACTGTTGCGCGTGATCGTGCCGGTGCTGCCGCGCATTTCCAACCACACCGATTTCGACGCGCTGCGCGCGCACCCGCAGGTGGACCTGCGTTTCGTCGGCCCCGGCATGCCGATTCCGCCGGCGGACCTGATCGTGCTGCCCGGCAGCAAGAGCGTGCGCGCCGACCTGGCCTTCCTGCGCGCCAACGGCTGGGAACCCGCGCTGCGGCGGCACCTGCGCTATGGCGGCAAGGTGATCGGCATCTGCGGCGGCATGCAGATGCTGGGGCGGCGCGTGGAGGATCCGGCCGGCCACGAAGGCCCGGCCGGCGGCAGCGATGGCTTCGGCCTGCTGGACTACGACACCGAACTGGCACCACACAAGCAGCTGCGCGTGGTGGCGGGGCGCCTGGCGCTGGAGGCGCAGGACGCCGTGGTCGGCGGCTACGAGATCCACATGGGCGTGACCCGCGGCCCCGCGCTGGCGCGTCCGGCACTGTGGCTCGACGGCGGGCGCCCGGACGGAGCGCAGTCCGAAGACGGCCAGGTGCTGGCTTCCTATGTGCATGGCCTGTTCGACCAGCCGGCCGCCTGTGGCGCGCTGCTGCGCTGGGCCGGGCTGGCGCGCGCCGGCGGCGTGGACCTGGCCGCGCTGCGCGAGGCGTCGCTGGAACGCTTGGCCGACACCCTGGCCGCGCACCTCGACCTGGACGCATTGCTGGCACCGCTGCAAGTACCCGCCGGCTGAGCCACAGGGCGGGCGGCAACTGCTAAACTCGCACGCGGGCCCGCGCCGCCGCGGGCCCGGCGCAGTGGCGGCCAGGCTGGCCACCGCGAGAACGGCCACGGCGGAACCGGTGCGGCGCGTCCCATGGCGGCCGCCATGGAAATCGCTTACGGAGAGCGCCCATGCCCGTAGTCGTGATCGCCAATCCCAAAGGCGGCGTAGGCAAGACCACGCTGGCCACCAACCTGGCTGGCTACTTCGCCAGCGCCGGCCACGCGGTGATGCTGGGCGACACGGACCGCCAGCAATCCTCGCGCGCCTGGCTGGGCCTGCGTCCGCCCACGGCGCCCGCGATCCAGACCTGGGAGATCGGCGCCGACCATATCGCGCGCCCGCCCAAGGGCATCACCCACGTCGTGCTCGACACCCCGGCCGGCCTGCACGGCTGGCGCTTCAACGACGTGATGAAGCTGGCCCACCGCGTGGTGGTGCCGCTGCAGCCTTCCCTGTTCGATATCCTTGCCACCCAGGATTTCCTGACGCGCCTGGCCGACGACAAGCGCGTGCGTCATGGCGAGGTGGAAGTCGGCGTGATCGGCATGCGGGTGGACCTGCGCACGCGCGCCGCCGAGCAGCTGCAGCGCTTCGTGGCGGGACTGGAGCTGCCGGTGCTGGGCTTCCTGCGCGACACGCAGAACTATGTGCAGCTGGCCGCGCATGGCCTGACCTTGTGGGATGTGGCGCCGTCGCGCGTGGCGCGCGACTGGGAGCAATGGCAGCCGATCATCGGCTGGCTCGAGCCGGCCCGTGCGTCGGCCGCACGCAACGCGCCGGCAGGCTAGGCGCCAAGCCGGGCAAGCAGCGCGCCCACGTCTTTCCAAGTGACGCGGCGCACTGCCACGGTCAGGTCCGTGCCGGGAAACAGATCGTCGAAGGGTTCACTCTCGATGCCGTCGAGCCGCCGGTAGAACTCGCGCGCCTGCGCATTGCCATCCAGTACATACAGAAACAGCGGCTGCCCCGGCCAGCCCGCGGCGACACGCCGCGCGCAAGCGGCGAACAGGCGTTTGCCCAGGCCAACGCCATGAAACTCCGGCATCACATGGAGGTTGTCGAGATAGATGCCGAATTCCGGCTCCGACGCCGGCAGCAGGCAGGAGAAGCCTGCCGGCTCGCCGTCCACGCGCGCCAGCGTGACTTCCAGCGGCGCCTCCGCCCCTTCCACCAGGCGCGCGTGCCAGGCGCGCAGGCGCTGGGCCGGTGCCTCGCTCGCCAGGTAGCTGTCGGGCAGCAGGCCGCGGTAGGTGTACTGCCAGCTGCGCGTATGCAGGCTGGCGACGAGCGCGGCGTCTTGCGGGCCGGCAGGCGTGAGTTCGATCGTCTTGGTCATGGTCGGTGCAACAGTCCTGGCGGCCGCCGTGGGCCGTGGATCGTCATTTTGCCGCAAGCGCGGTGGAGGCCGGCGTTGATGCGCTGCGGACGCCCGTCCTGCGGGCCGTCCTGATAGAATCGCGAATCTTTCGCATTCTCATCTTGTCGGCAGCGCGCGGCGTGCTTCTGCCGGCACGCGATGCGCCGTACCCAACCCCCACACTGGTCCAAGTTCCCATGGTCACCGGCCGCCTGCGCGTCGTCATCGTCAAGATCCACCTGTATATCGGCCTGTCGCTGGGGCTGCTGTTCATCATGCTGGGCCTGACCGGCACCACCATTGCCTGGCGCGACGAACTGGATGCGCTGATCAACCCCGAGCTGCTCACGGCCACGGCCGACGCGCCGATGCCGCTGGCCCCGGCCACGGTCAAGGCGGTGACCGACCGCCTCGAGGCCGATCCGCACTACGGCCGCCCGCGCATGTTGATGCTGCCATCCTCGCCGCGCCAGGTTTTCATCGCCTGGTACCCGGTCAAGGGACCGGGCGGCGAGGGCCGCTCGCGCCAGGTCATGGTCGATCCGGTCACGCTGGCGGTAAAGGGCGAACGCGTCTGGGGCGAGCCAGGCCTGTCGCGCCCGCTGCTGATGCCGACCCTGTTCCAGTTGCATCACTACCTGCTGTCGGGCGAGACCGGCCGCACCATCCTCGGCGTGACCGGCATGATGCTGCTGGTGATGATCATCGCTGGCGTGTCGCTGTGGTGGCCCAAGCTCAGGCCGCGTGCGCTGCTGCACGCGTTCCGCGTCAGCCACGGCGGCTCATGGTCGCGCTTCAACTACTCGCTGCACCGGGCCGGCGGCATTTTCGCAGCCCCCGTGCTGGCCACCATGGCTTTCTCGGGCTGGTACCTGAACCTGCCCAAGTGGGTGACGCCCATCGTGGCCAGCGTGATGACGGTGACGCCGCCCGTCAAGCAGGTGTCGGCGCCGGCGCCGGCCGGCACGCCGCTGCTCGGCGCGGCGCAGGCGGTCAGCGCGGCGCAGGCGCTCTATCCTGCCGCGGAAGTCACCCGCCTGAGCTTCCCGCGCAAGCCCGGCGATCCTTTCGAAGTGCGGCTGCGCCAGCCGGGCGAGGTCCGCCGCGACACCGGCGCCACCCGTCTCTGGCTCGACACGCATACCGGCCAGCGCGTGGCGGTGCGCGATCCGATGAACGCACCCGCCGGCGACACCTTCCTCAACTGGATGTATCCGCTGCACACCGGGGAGGCCTTCGGGCTGCCCGGTCGGGTGTTTATCTCCGTATTCGGCCTGGTGCCGCTGATGTTCGGCGTGACCGGCTTCCTGATCTGGTGGAAGCGGCGGCGCGGCCACCGCCGCCACATGGTGCGGACGATGGCGCGGGCCAGGGTCGGGGTGAAGGCGACGCAGAAGGAAGAGGTGAAGCTGGGCGCCTGAGACCGGCGCGGCAGCGATCGCGTCAGCGTGCCAAAGCAAAGGGGCGTCCAAGGACGCCCCTTTTTCGTGCCGGCAGGACCGGGTTCAGATTTCGAGGTTGTCGATCAGCCGGGTCGCGCCCAGCTTGGCCGCGGTCAGGATCACCAGCGGCTCGCCGGCGACCAGTTCGTCGCGGCTGGGCGCCTGCAGGTCCACGCGCTTGCGGATCGACACGTAGTCCGGCTTCCAGCCACGCGCTGCCAGGGCGGAGACCGCGCCGGCCTCGATGGCGAGCAGGTCGGCGCTGGCGCTGTTGGCCGCCAGCACGGTGTCGCGCACCTGGTGCAGGGTCTTGTAGAGCACGGGTGCTTCGGCACGCTCGTCGGGCTGCAGGTAGCGGTTGCGCGAGGACAGTGCCAGGCCGTCGTCGGCGCGCACGGTCTCGGCCGGCACGATGTCGATCGGCAAGGCGAACTGGTTGACCATGCGGCGCACGATCATCAGTTGCTGGTAGTCCTTCTTGCCGAACACGGCAACGCGCGGCTGCGCGCACGAGAACAGCTTCATCACGACGGTGCACACGCCCTTGAAGAAGCCGGGGCGGAACTCGCCTTCGAGGATGTCGCCGAGGTCGTGCGGCGGTTCGACGCGGTATTCCTGCGGCTCGGGGTACATGTCGCGCTCGGTGGGCGCGAACAGGACGTAGACGCCTTCCTTCTGCAGCTTCTCGATGTCATCCTGCAGCGTGCGCGGGTACTTGTCGAAGTCTTCGTTGGGCCCGAACTGGAGCCGGTTGACGAAGATCGAGGCGACCACCGGGTCACCGTGCTGGCGCGCCAGCCGCATCAGCGACAGGTGGCCTTCGTGCAGATTGCCCATGGTCGGCACGAAGGCCGCCCGGTTCTGTCCGCGCAACTGGTCCCGCAACTCGTGAATGGAGGAAATGACTTTCATGAAGTTGGTGTGCTGGTCGTGGTAGGAGTGTGCCCGGCGCGCCCGTCCGGCGCGCTTCTTGGCGCCCGCTGTCGGCGGATTGTAGAGCATGTGGCGCCGTTCGGACGGCGCTTATCGGCGCGGCCTAGTTGGGAATGTACGCCAATCGCACATAAATCGGCGCAAAGGGCTCGGCCTGGGTGATCTCGACCAGCGCTTCGCGCGCCAGCTCGAGCATGGCGATGAAGTTCACCACCACCACCGGCACGCCCTTGCCTGAGCGCACGGCCTCATCGAAGAGCTGGGTGAACTCCATGAAGCGCGCATGCTGCAGGCGGCGCAGGATGTGGCTCATGTGCTCGCGCACCGACAATTCCTCGCGCGAGATCTTGTGATGCTGGTTGAGCTTGGCGCGCTTGAGCACGTCCGCCCACGCGGCCTGCAGGTCCGACATTTCCACGTCGGGAAAGCGCGGCGCCAGGCTCTGCTCGATATAGACCTGCGTATGCAGGAAGTCGCGGCCGAGCTGCGGCACCTGGTCGATGCGCAGGGCGGCCAGCTTCATCTGCTCGTATTCCAGCAGGCGGCGCACCAGTTCGGCGCGGGGATCCTCGGCCTCCTCGTCGCTGTCGCTCTTCTTGACCGGCAGCAGCATGCGCGACTTGATCTCGATGAGCATGGCCGCCATCAGCAGGTACTCGGCGGCCAGTTCCAGGTTGCTCTTGCGGATCTGCTCGATATACGAAAGATACTGGCGCGTCACTTGCGCCATGGGGATATCGAGGACGTTGAAGTTCTGCTTGCGGATCAGGTACAGCAGCAGGTCCAGCGGCCCTTCGAAAGCCTCGAGGAAGACTTCGAGCGCATCCGGCGGGATGTAGAGATCCTGCGGCAGCTTGAACAGCGGCTCGCCGTACAGCCGGGCGAAGGCCATGCCGTCGATTGCCGCCGGCGTGGAGTCCTGGCCGGGCGCGACGCCGGGCAGCTCGACCGGCGGCGACAGCTTGTCCTGCTCGCTCTGGTTCATCGGGGGCGGGGGCGGCGGACCGGGTGCCTTAGTCCAGCGAGTAGACGTACGGCTTTTGCGCCACGCGCGAGGCGCCGGCGCGCTCGCTTTCCTCGAGGTTGATCGGGGTCTTGTCCCACAGCAGGGCGCGGCCCTGGCGCTGTTCGGCCTCCAGGGAAGGACGTTCTTCCTTGAGCGACTTCAGGAACTGGGTGATATCCGATTCGTAGGCCATGGCGGGGAAAGTAGGTGAGATTGGAGAACAGCCGGGATTTTACCGTATCGGCAGCCCCGGGCAGGGGTTTGCGCGCGGTTTTGCCCGCCGATGCCGGATTTCGGGCGTGCACGCGGGACTTTTTCGCCTGCCGCGGCAGGCCGGGCGCGCGGGTGTGGTCAAATGTCGACTTCGCATGTTGTGCACCGATCGATGAGGATGGATCCAGGCAACGAGCGCACGCTGCCCGCCGCGCCCTCCGGCCAGACGCCGGGGAAGCCGTCCGCCCCGTGCCGCCGGCCAGGATGGCCGCGGCTGCTGCCCGCGACGGCGCTGGCGACACTGGCCCTGTGCGCGCTTCCGGCCACGGCCAGCTACAAGGTCGAGGTGGACGCGCCCAAGCCCATCAAGGAAATGCTCGAGGAGCACCTCGATCTCTCGCGCTACCGCACGCGCGACGATATCTCGCCGGACCAGTTCGACTACATGGTCGAGACCGTGGCCGAGCAGGTTCGCCAGTTCACCTCCACCGAAGGCTATTTCGACCCGGCCACCACCACGCGGGTGGAGGGCAGCGGCGACGAGCGCACCGTCCATCTCACCGTGGATCCCGGCGCGCGCACGCTGATCCGCGCGGTGGAGGTCGGCGTGAGCGGCCCTGCCGCCACCCAGTCGCCCGCGCAGGTGGCCGAGCTGCGTGCCAAGTGGGGCCTGCCGGTGGGCGAGCCGTTTCGCCAGGCGGACTGGGCCAAGGCCAAGGAAGACGCGCTCGTGGAGCTGCAGAGCCACACGTACTACGGCGCGCGGCTGGCCAGCTCGCAGGCGCGCGTCGACCCCGACGAGCAGGCTGCCGACCTGAGCGCGCGCTATGCCAGCGGCCCGGCCTACAGCCTGGGGCCGCTGCGCATCAGCGGCCTGCGCCGCTACCCCGAGCAGATCATCCGCAACGTCAATCCCTTGAGCGAGGGCGAGCCCTATCGTGTCGAGCGGCTGCTGGAGTTCCAGCGCGCGATCCAGAACCAGCCGTACTTCTCCAATGTGCAGATCGACCTCGGCGAGCAGGGCGATGCCGTGCAGGGCCAGGAGAACAAGGTCGACCAGAACGCCGAGCGCGTCGTCGCGCCGGTGTATGTGCGGGTGCGCGAGTATCCGGCCCACCGGCTGTCGACCGGCGCGGGCTACACCACCGATACCGGCGCCCAGGTCGAAGGCCGCTATTCGTACTACAACCTGTTCAACCGCGCCTGGGTCCTCGACACCCAGGGGCGCCTCGAGCAAAAGCGCCAGTACGCCTTCGCCGAGGTCGCCATGCCGCCCGACAGCCGGACCTACCGCAACAGCGTCTACGGCAGCTACGAGCGCACCATCGACGTGGAAAGCACCGACCTGACCAGCCTGCGCACCGGCCTCAAGCGCTCGCGCTCGCGCGAGAAGTACGACACCACGCTCTCGCTGGACTACTACTACGACAACCTGCAGCCGTTCGGCCAGCCGCAGCAGCTCAGCCATGCGCTGGTGCCGGCCTTTGCCTGGGCGCGGCGCGACGTGGACAACCCGGTCTTTCCCCGGCGCGGCAACGTCATCAACACGCAGCTGGGCGTGGCCGCCAAGCACGTGCTCAGCGACGAGACCTTCTTCCGCGTCTACGGCCGCATCCGCCAGTACATCGCGGTGGGCAAGCGCGACCTGGTGGTGGCGCGGCTGGAGCTGGGCGCCGACATCACCCATGGCGACGTGACCAAGATCCCGGCCTCGCTGCGCTTTCGCGCCGGCGGCACGGACTCGATCCGCGGCTACAGCTACCAGTCCATCGGCACCCGCAACGGTGCCAGCGTGCTGCCGGCCAGGTACCTCGGCACGGCCAGCCTGGAATACCAGTACTGGTTCCTGCACGACTGGGGCATGGCGGTGTTCTGGGACACCGGCACCGCGACCGACAACCTCAGCGGCGTCAAGCTCTACAACGGCGTGGGCATCGGCGCGCGCTGGCGCAGCCCGGTCGGCCCGGTGCAGCTCGACGTAGCCTACGGCATCCAGGAGAAGCAGTTCCGCCCGCATATCTCGCTGGGGGTCGCATTCTGATGGCGATGCGCGAACCCGGCCGCAAAGGACCCGCCGCATGAGCATTCCCGACATGCCTCCGGTGCCCGCCCGCGACAATGCGCCGCCGCCGCCGCGCCCGGGCCGCCGGCGCCTGGGGCGCTGGCTGGCCTGGCTGGCGGCGCTGCTGTTGCTGGCGCTGGCGGCCGTGGTGCTGGCGGCGGTGCTGGCGTTGCGCACCGAGCCCGGCACGCGCCAGCTGTGGTCGCTGGCCACGCGGCTGTCGGCGGGCACCCTGTCCGGCAAGCTGGAGGGCGGCACGGTGGCGCACGGGCTGCGCCTGCGCGATGTGGTCTTCGCCAGCGGCGAGACACGCGTGACGGTGGACCGCGTCGAGGGCGACTGGTCGCTCGGCTGGTCGCCGGCGCGGCTGCACGTGAACTGGCTGCGCATCGGCGCGGTGACGCTGCGCCTGCCGCCGTCCGAGCCGGACAGCGCGCCCGCCACGCTGCCGAAGTCGCTCGAACTGCCGCTCGCGGTGGATGTGGATGTGCTCACGCTGGCGCGTCTGGCGCTGTTGCAGGGCCCGCCGGCCACGCCGGGCGAGATGGTGTTTTCCGACCTGGCTGGCGCGCTCCATTCCGACGGGCAGCGCCACCGCCTCAGCATCGACCGGCTGGTCACGCCCTACGGCAAGCTCGCCGCCAGCGCGCAGATCGCCGCGCAGGCGCCGTTCGCGCTGAGCGGCGCGGCTTTGCTCGAAGGCAGCTGGCAGAAGGAGTCGTTCGATATCAGCGCCAATGTGCATGGCTCGCTCGCCGCCTTGCGCGCGGAAGTGGACGCCAGCGGCGACCGCCTGCGCGGCCGCGCCGAGGCGGACCTGACGCCGTTCGGCAAGGTGCCGTTTACCCACTTGCTCGTCAACGGCGAGCACATCAACCCGCAGTTGTTCAGCCCTTCGGCGTTGCGTGCCAACCTGTCCGTGCATGCCGATCTGCGTCCGGTGGACGGTGCCGCGGCGTCGCCGGACCCGGCTGCGGCCGCATCGGCGCCGGCGGGTGTGGCCGATTCGGCGTCCGCGTCCGCCTCCGCGCCGCAGGGCGCGCCCG
>NZ_JBFTLQ010000052.1:0-57971 GCF_056396525.1 Cupriavidus sp. 05T41 | reverse complement strand
AGGCCGGCGAGGGCGCGGAGGGCGGCGCGTCATCCGGCGCCGCGCCCGGGGCGGCACTCGCCAGCGGCGCGCCGGACACCCCGGCCGCGCCGGCYACGCGCGACACATTCGCCGCGCCCGCGGCCAGGCCCTGACCTGGCCGTTCAGCTGCCCGCGGGCCGCTTCATCCGGCACATCGACGGCATGCTCAGGTCCGGTCCCGGGGTCATGCTGTCGAAGCGAAAGCCGTACTGGGTGCCCTCCACGCCAACCTTGACCGTCTTGCCGTCCACCGGCGCGATGGTGGACACCACCTGGGGCAGCAGCAACTGGTGATCGCTCTTGCGCATCATCACTTCGCCGACCGCAGAGCGATACTGCATGCCTTCCAGCGCCAGCGCGATGCTGGCCGCTTCGTCGGACTGCGCGCGGCGCATCGCTTCGGTGAGCATCTGCACGGCGATCAGCACGCGCGGCGCGAAATACTCGCCGGCGGAGGTTTGCCGCACGCGCGCGGCAAGCGCGTTGAGCGCGGGGTCGTCGCCGTTGGGCAAGTATTCAGCCACCCAGGTCAGGTGTGCGTTCTTCGCCTGTGCCACCGCCGTGACCGTGCCCGGCGCGCCGCCGCCGCTGTGGTTGATGTAGTTCAGCTCATAGCCGGCGTCGCCGGCCGCCTTGACCAGCAGGCTCAGGTCCTGGCCCCAGTTGCCCGTGATCACGGTGTCGGCGCCGCTGGCCTTGATCATGCTGACATAGGGCGAGAAGTCCTTGACCCTGGCCATCGGGTGCAGCGCCTCGCCKACGAACTCCACGTCGGGCCGGACATTCGAGATCATCTGCCGGCCCAGTGCCGCCCACACGCGGCCCTGCGTGTAGTCCTGGTTCAGCAGGAAGACCTTGTGCATGGACTTGTCGCCGCGCGCGAAATTGGCMAGCGCGCGCATCTTCATGGCCGTGTTCGCCTCGGTGGAGAACAGCCAGAAACTGCAGCGCATGCCGGTCAGGTCGGGATCGAGCGAGGCGTAGTTGATGATCAGGACCCGCTGGCCGGGGTTGCGCTCGTTGTGGCGGTTGGCGGCTTCGGCCAGGGCGCTCACCACCGGCGAGCCCGAGGCGCCGGTGAAGATGATGCGTGCGCCGGCATCGATGGCGGCTTGCAGCGCGGTCAGGCTGGCTTGCGGAGACAGCTTGTTGTCAAAGGTGAGCAACTCGTAGTTGCGCCCCAGCGCGCCGCCCTGGGCATTGGCGTCGTCGAGCGCGAACTTCAGGTTGGCCAGGAAGATCTCGCCGACATTGGCCAGCGGGCCGGAGAGCTGGTCGATGAACGCGACCTTGATGGGTCCCGTGCCGGCCGCCGGCGCCTGCCGGACGTCCGGCTGCGCTGCCTGGGCATGTGCCTGCAGCGGCAGCGCGCCGGCCAGTGCGAATGCCGCCAACGCGGCCACGCGCCGCGCGATCCTGGCGGCTGCGCCGGCCAGGCGCATCAAATCATGAAGCATTGCCGATCCCCTCTCCCATTGCTTACCAGCGATATTACCGCTGCTCACCAGGTATCGATGAAACGGCGTGCCGGCGCCGCCTCCGCGCCGCGTACGGCCGGCACCGAAGCCAGGCCGCGCAGCAGCCACTGGCGCGTATCGGCGGGGTCKATCACCGCGTCGATTTCCAGGTGGCTCGCCATGTTGAGCGCGCGCCCGCGCTGGTACGCCGCATCCACCATGCGTGCGAACAGGGCTTCGCGCTCGGCCGGATCGGCCACCGCCTCCAGCTCCTTGCGAAAGCCCAGCCGGATCGACCCTTCGATTCCCATCGCGCCGAACTCGCCGCTGGGCCAGGCGGCGGTGAAGAACGGCGCGGCGAAGCTGCCGCCMGCCATGGCCTGCGCGCCCAGGCCGTAGCCCTTGCGCAGCACCACCGTGAAAAACGGCACGCGCAACGCGCCGGCCGTCACGAACAGGCGCGACACGTGGCGCACGGTGGCGGTCTTCTCGGCCTCCGGGCCCACCATGAAGCCGGGCGTATCGCACAGCGAGACGATGGGCAGGCCGTGCGCGTCGCACAGCTGCATGAAGCGGGCGGCCTTGTCGGCGGCCGCCGCATCGATGGCGCCGCCAAGGTGGCGCGGGTTGTTGGCGATGCAGCCGAAGGCCCGTCCTTCGATGCGGATCAGCGCGGTGATCATGCCGGTACCGAAGGCGGCGCGCAGCTCCAGCACCGAACCCTGGTCCGCAAGGGTTGCCAGCACGTGGCGCATGTCGTAGCTGCGCAGCCGGTTCTCGGGGATCGCGTGGCGCAGCGCGCGCGCGTCGCCCGCCTCCCACGCCGCCAGGTCGCCCTGGAAGTAGGACAGGTAGCGCTGCGCGGCTGCCACCGCGGCCGGCTCGTCGTCGACCAGGACATCGATCACGCCGTTGGGCGCCTGCACGCTGACCGGCCCGACCTCCTCCGGCGCGAACACGCCCAGGCCGCCGCCCTCGATCATGGCCGGGCCGCCCATGCCAATGGTGGCGTCGCGGGTGGCGATGATGACATCGGCGCAGCCGAGCAGCGCGGCGTTGCCGGCAAAGCAGCGGCCGGAGACGATGCCCACCAGCGGCACCTGGCCGGACAGCCGCGCGAACTGGATGAACGAGGTGCAGTCCAGCCCGGCCACCACCGGCATGTCGGTGTCGCCGGGGCGGCCGCCGCCGCCTTCGGCGAACAGCACCACCGGCAGCTGCCACTGGCGGGCCAGCCCCAGCATGCGGTCCAGCTTCTTGTGGCCGTAGAAGCCCTGCGTGCCGGCCAGCACCGTGTAGTCGTAGGCCAGCACCATGCAGCGGGCGTCCCCGGCTGGGACGTGCGCGGCATTGACGGTGCCGATGCCGGTGACGATGCCGTCGGCCGGCGTGGCGCGTTCCAGGTCTGCCACGCTGCGGCGCTGCCGCTGCGCGGCGATGGCCAGCGCGCCGTACTCGATGAAGGAGCCTTCGTCGCACAGCTGCGCGATATTCTCGCGCGCGGTGCGTGCGCCGCGGGCATGGCGCCTGGCCACTGCTTCGGGGCGCGCGGCATCGAGCGTCAGCGCCTGGCGCGCCAGCGCGTCGCGCAGGTCGGCGCGGATGTGGCCGGGGTCCAGCGCGGCGTCGGCTTCGTGCGCATGGTCTGCGCCCGCGTCGGCCGCCAGCACGATCACCGGCGCGCCGGCGCGCAGCACGTCGCCGGGCGCGGCCAGCACGCGCAGCACCTGGCCGGCCACCGGCGCCTCGAGCGGGTGCTCCATCTTCATCGCCTCGATGATGGCCAGCGTCTGGCCCCGCCGCACGATGTCGCCGGGCTGCACCTGCAGCGCGGCCAGGGCGCCGTCCATGGGTGCGCTGACGCGTTCGGCATCCTCGGGCAGGTCGTCGGGCAGGTCGTCGGGCGGTACGCTGTGCKCGGCCGGCGCGCCGCCGGCRTCGCCGAGCGCATGCAGCGCGGGATGGGTATCGCCGCCGGCCAGGGCCTGGACCGCCATGGCCGGGAGCGCGGCGTCGAGGTACTGGGTGTGGATGGCATTGCGGCGCACGTCGTCGCGCTGCAGCAGGTCCTGCAGCAGGCGGCGGTTGGTGTCGATGCCCTCGATGCGGAATTCGCACAAGGCACGGTAGGCCTGCGCCAGCGCGCGTTCGTAGTTGCMGCCGGGCTCGTGCACKATCAGCTTGGCCAGCAGCGAGTCGAAGCGCGGATTGACGCGCATGCCGGCGTGGCCGGCGCCATCCACCCGCACGCCCGGACCGCTGGGCGGCTCGTAGGCGCTGATGCGGCCGCTGGCGGGGCGCAGCTGGCCCCGCGCGTCGAGATGCTCGGCATTGATGCGCAGCTGCACGGCGATGCCGCGCGGCGCCGGGGGCCGGTCCAGCCCGAGCTGGGCCAGGCTCTGCCCGGCGGCGATGCCCAGCTGCACCTGGACCAGGTCCACGCCAGTGACCATTTCGGTGACGGTGTGCTCCACCTGCAGGCGCGGGTTGGCTTCCATGAACCAGAATTCGCCATGCTCGCCGAGCAGGAATTCGAAGGTGCCGATGCCGCGGTAGGCACTGGCGCGCGCGAGCGTGATCGCGGCCTGCGCCAGGCGCGCGCGCATGGCATCGTCCAGCGAGGGGCTGGGCGCCACCTCCAGCAGTTTCTGGTGGCGCMGCTGCAGGCTGCACTCGCGCTCGCCCAGCGCGATCACGCCGCCGGCCGCATCGGCCACCACCTGGATCTCGATATGGCGGGGCGCGTCCACGATGCGCTCCACATAGACCGCGCCATTGCCGAAGGCGGCCGTGGCTTCGGAGACGCAGCGGGCATAGGCTTGGCCGATMTCCTGCGCGGCGTGCACCGCGCGCATGCCGCGCCCGCCACCGCCCGCCAGCGCCTTGATCATCATGCCGGGCCGGGCGTCCTGCGCCTGCAGCGTGGCGAAGAACGCGTGCGCTGCCTCCTGCGTGGTCGGCCCCGTGGTGCCCGGCACGACCGGCACGCCGCATTCGCGGGCCAGCGCGCGTGCGCGTGCCTTGTCGCCAAACAGGCGCAGCACGTCCGGCGCCGGGCCCGTGAAGGCCAGGCCGGCATCCAGGCAGGCCTGGGCAAACTCCGCGTTCTCCGAGAGCAAGCCGTAGCCCGGATGGACCAGGTCGCAGTCGCTGCGGCGCGCGGCGGCCACCACCTGCCCGATATCGAGATAGGCGCGCGGGCCCGTGCCGGCCAGTGCGACTGCCTCGTCGGCCTTGCGCACATGGAGGGCGTCGCGGTCGTCCTCGCTGAACAGGGCCACGCTCTGCAGGCCGGCGCTGGCAGCCGCGCGCGCGATGCGGATGGCGATTTCGCCGCGATTGGCGATCAGTAGCTTGCGGAACGTCATGATGCGAAGGACCAGTTCGGGGGCGGGGAAGACGGGATGGGCATGGCAGTGTCAGCCGGGTTGCTCGAGCAACGGTGCCAGGTCCTGCTTGCGCACCTTGCCCGTGGCGGTGAGGGGCAGGGCGTCGACGATGCGTACCAGCGGCACCTTGTACACAGCCATATTGCTGCGGCACCACTGCACCAGCGCGGCTGCGTCGACGGTGCCGGCGGCTTCCGGCTTGAGCATGACGAAGGCGACCGGCAGCTGGCCACGGTCCTCGTCGGCGCGCCCCACCACGGCGGCGCCGAGGATGGCCGGGTGCTGGCCGAGCAGCGCCTCGATCTCGGCGGGGAACACGCTCATGCCATTGACCTTGAGCATCTCCTTGCGCCGGCCCAGGTAATGCAGGTAGCCGTGCGCGTCGATCAGGCCGATGTCGCCGGTGTGGAGCCAGCCGTTGCGCAGCGATTCGCGCGTGGCCCCGGGTTTGTTCCAGTATCCCTTGAGCAGGGTCGGCGTGCGCACGCACAGCTCGCCCTCGGCGCCGAGCGGCAGCAGCTCGCCGCTATCGAAGTCGCAGACCTTGAACTCGGTCCCGGGCACGGGCAGGCCGACGAAGATGGGCTGGGCGCGCAGGTCCAGGTCATCGTCCTGCATGCCATGGGTGAAGGTGTTGCAGGTCTGCGTCTCCGTCATGCCCCAGGCGCTTTCCGCAATGACCGAGCCGGTCAGCGCGTGCCAGGCGCGGCGGTAGGGCAGGTTGAGCTTCTTGACGAAGGAGGACACGCCCACATGGCGCAGCGAGCGCAGCTGGTATTGCGCCACGCGCGGGTGTTCCATCACCTCCACCGCGTTGTCGACCAGCATCGATGCGTTGGTGACGCGATAGCGCTGCACCGCCGCCATGAAGGTTTCGGGATCCCAGCGCGCCAGCAGCACCAGGGGGATGCCGAAGAAGGCGGGGAAGATCAGGCAGAGGTTTTCGCCGGCGATCCAGAATTCCGGGAAGAAGCCGAGCATCACAGTGTCGTCGGCGATCTCCAGCGAAACCGCGCCGAAGGCGGCCGCCATGTCCACCATATCGCCTTGCGTATGGATGCAGCCCTTGGGCAGGCCGGTGGTGCCGCCGGTGTAGTTGAGCGCGGCCGGCGCGTCGAGCGCGACCGGCGTGGTGGGCGCCGGATGCGTGCAGGCCGCCATCGCGGACAGCAAGGCGATGGCCCGGTCGCCGGGCTCGCACGGGCAGGGCGGCGCCTGCGCCATCGGCGGCAKCGGCAGCGTGGGCTCGGCCGGCAGCACTTCAGCGAAGCTGGTCGTGAACAGCAGCGAGAKCGGATCGTCCGCGCCCAGGGCCTCGCGCGTTTCGCGCACCAGCGGCACCAGCTGGTCGAGCGCKACCAGGGCGCTCGGCGTGCTGTCCGCGAGTGCGTGCCGCAGTTCGGCGTGCTGCGAGAGCGGGCTGACCGGCACGTAGACCGCGCCGAGCTTGAGGATGCCGAAGAAGACGACGTGGAACTGCGGGCAATTCGGCAGCAGCACCGCCACGCGGTMGCCGGCGCCGATGCCGTGCGAGGCCAGCAGCGCCGCGCAGCGGTCGCTTTGCGCGTCGAGTTCGGCGTAGCTGGTTTCGTGGCCGTAGAAGAGCACCGCCGGATGGCCGGGCCGCGTGCGGCCCCAGTGCCGCAGCATCTCCGTGAGCGGCCGCCGTCCCAGCGGGTACTGCGGGGCGCGCGGCAGGCGGGCGGGCCAGGCGCGCTGCCAGCGCGCGTGCAGGTCTGCCAGGTACGCGGTTTCGTCCATCGGCGGTGTCTCCTTATTGGGGCGCCAGGCCGGCCGGTCCTGGCGAAATCTACTCTTTGGTATATTTATGTACCCTTGGGTATGATGCTATTGGCATTGCCATCGTGCGTCAAGCGCGTACGCCAGCCGCGTACTCCCGTCGCGCGCGGCCGCGCCGGCCTTGTCCAAACCGATCGCGGGCCTTCCCGCCCGGCCCGCCATGCGAGAATCGCATCATGCCGACTGCACAGAAAACCGCTCCCGCCGAAGCCGTGCCGGACATCGCTCCGGACGCCATGCCCGCGCGCTCGCATATCGCCGAGCGCCAGGAGGCGCGCCGCCGCCAGATCCTCGATGCCGCCGCCCAGTTGTTCTATACCAAGGGCTACCCCGGCATGACCATGAACGACCTGTGCCGCGCGCTGGGCGTGACCAAGCCGGCGGTCTATTACTACTTCACAGACAAGTACGAAATCTTCGACATCCTGTGCCGCGAGTCGGCGCAGACCTGCCTGCCGGTCATCCGCGAGACCGCCGACCCCGCCCTGCCGGTGCGCGAGCGCCTGCGCGCATGCCTGCTGGAAATGGCGCGTCGCTGCATCGACTGCCATGTGCCCGCCACGCTGAGCTTTCGCGACAACCAGTACCTGCGCCCCGAAACGGTGGCGTGGCTGGGCAGCATGGCGCGCGCCTTCTACCGCGACCTCTATGCACTGCTGGAGGAGGGCAAGCGCGACGGCGTCTTCCACTACGGCGATGCGCGCGTGACCGCGCACGCGATCGGCAGCGTGGTCGGCTTCATGTACACCTGGCACGAGCCCGGGCGCATGAAGCCGCGGGCGCTGGCCGAGGAACTGGCCACCAATATGATGAAGATGGTCCTGCCGGTAAAAGCGTGACTAGGGAATTCCCGCGAGTGGCCCTGAACTGTGCGCTAGACTTCACGTCTTATGGTGTGCTACTTCCAGAGGACTTCATCTAACGTGTTGTCTTAACAGGGTCGCGCGTTTAGCATCTGTMGAAAATCGAACGACCATTCAGAAAACCAGGAGACGGTGCATGGAAAGAATTTGGCTGAAGAACTACCCGGCTGGCGTGCCTGCCGAGATCGATAGCAGCCAGTTCCGCTCGCTGGCCGCACTGCTGGAGGAGTCTTTCCGTACCTACGCCGGTCGCCGCGCCTTCGTCTGCATGGACAAGGCGATCACCTACGGCGACGTMGACCGTCTCTCGCGGCAGTTCGCCGCCTGGCTGCAGTCGCGCGGGCTCAAGCCCGGCGCGCGCGTGGCCATCATGATGCCGAACGTGCTGCAATACCCCGTGGTGCTGGCCGCGGTGCTGCGCGCCGGCTTCGTGGTGGTCAACGTCAATCCGCTCTACACGCCGCGCGAGCTCGAGCACCAGCTCAAGGACAGCGGCGCAGAGGCCATCGTCATCCTGGAGAACTTCGCCACCACGCTGGAGCAGGTGCTGCCCGCCACGCCKGTCAAGCATGTGGTGGTGGCCAGCATGGGCGACATGCTGGGAGGAGTGAAGGGCGCCATCGTCAATTTCGTGGTGCGCAACGTCAAGAAGATGGTGCCGGCCTGGGAGCTGCCCAACTGCGTGCGCTTCAACACCGTGCTGGAAGAGGGGAGCCGCATGCAGTTGCTGCCCGCCACCACCGGCCCCGACGACATCGCCTTCCTGCAGTACACCGGCGGCACCACCGGCATTTCCAAGGGCGCCGTGCTRCTGCACCGGAACATCGTTTCCAATGTGCTGCAGTCCGAGGCCTGGATGCAGCCGGCGCTGGCCAAGGGCGCGCCGATCGACCAGGTGGTGACCATCACCGCGCTGCCGCTGTATCACATCTTCGCGCTGACGGTCTGCTGCCTGCTGGGCATGCGCAGCGGCGGCCTGAGCGTGCTGATCCCCAATCCGCGCGACATCCCCGGCTTCATCAAGGAGCTGCAGAAGTACAAGTTCAATATGTTCCCGGCGGTCAACACGCTGTACAACGCCCTGATCAACAACCCGGAGATCGACAAGGTCGATTTCTCCGGCCTGCGGGTGGCCAACGGCGGCGGCATGGCGGTGCAGGAGGCGGTGGCCAAGAAATGGCTGGCCCGGACCGGCTGCCCGATCATCGAAGGCTACGGCCTGTCCGAGACGTCGCCCTCGGCGACCTGCAACCCGACCGACACCGACGCCTTCTCCGGCACCATCGGCCTGCCGCTGCCGTCGACCGACATTGCCATCCGCGACGACGACGGCCGCGACGTGCCGCTCGGCCAGGCCGGCGAGATCTGTCTGCGCGGCCCGCAGGTCATGGCAGGCTACTGGAACCGCCCCGACGAGACCGCCAAGGTCATGACGCCGGACGGCTTCTTCAAGACCGGCGACATCGGCGTGATGGACGCGCGCGGCTATACCAAGATCGTCGACCGCAAGAAGGACATGATCCTGGTGTCCGGTTTCAATGTGTACCCGAACGAGATCGAAGGCGTGGTCGCCGAGTGCCCGGGCGTGCTGGAAGTGGCCGCCGTGGGCGTGCCCGACGAGCACTCCGGCGAAGTGGTCAAGCTGTTCGTGGTCAGGAAGGATCCGGCGCTCACCGAAGCCGAGCTGATCTCTTTCTGCAAGGAGCGGCTGACCGGCTACAAGCGGCCCAAGTACGTGGAGTTCCGCGGCGAGCTGCCCAAGACCAATGTGGGCAAGATCCTGCGCCGCGAGCTGCGCGACAGCCGCCAGGCGGCGTAAGCCAGGCACAGCAACGCGCAACGGCCTCCCGCAAGGGAGGCCGTTGCGCGTTTGGGGGCGCAGGCCCGGGACGCGGGCTGCGCCCGCGCTCAGCATTCGGACGAAGGCACCATCCGCGGGACCGGCGTGCCGTCGGGATAGATCAGGCGCACGCACGCGCCAGGATCGAGCCCCGGTGCGGCCGGGCCGTTGACGGTGTCGACCGTGCCATCCTCGGTCGTTACCTTGTACTGGTAAAGGTCGACCTGCTGCCTCGGCTGCGGGTGGAAGAGCTGGTTCAGGTTGACCGCGACGCCGACGCTGGCGGCGCCACCGTTCCAGCCCCCGCCATTCGCCGCCGCCACGCTCACGGACGAATCGAAGGCGCCGGGGCCCGGGGCGTCCATGGTGCCCACCGCGGTCTTGGCGCTGATATGCCCCAGCTTGATGGTGTAGGCGAGCGCCTCGATCTTCGGCTGCGCGGGCGTGCCCTGGCAGGCGGCCACCAGCAGCAACGGCATCAGGCATGCCGCCAGCGGCACGCAAAGGCGGCGCGCTTGCGGCCCGCAGCGCGGCGTGCTCATGCGCTTGCCAGCCCGGTCTTGAGGCGGCCCAGCAGGCGGAACAGGGCGCGCCGGTCGGCCTGCGGCAGGCCGCCGAACAACTGCTCGATCCAGTCTTCGTGCGCACGCGCCATCTTGGAGAACGCCGCGCGCCCGGCCGGCGTGAGGCGGATCAGGTAGGCCCGGCGGTCGCTCGGCAACGCCTCGCGCGATACCAGGCCTTCTTGCTGGAGCTGGTCTGTGATGCCGGTGACATTGCCGCCGGTGACCATCATGCGGCGCGACAGCTCGCCCATCTTGAGGCCTTCGGGGTGGCGGTCCAGTTGCGCCATCAGGTCGAAGCGCGGCAGCGTGCAGGCGAAATCCTGCCGCAGCCGCGAACGGATATCGGCCTCCACCAGGTTGGTGCAGGTCAGCAGCCGCAGCCACAGGCGCAGGCCATCGTGGCTGGCATCGTCGGCTCGGGTTTCGAGATCGACCGGCGGCTCATCGGCGCCGGCCTTGACGGCGATCTCGGCGGCAGTAGTGGTGGGCATCGCGGCAGGCAGGTTGTTTGATGCCTCAAGTATATGCGCTCGCGCGCCGGGCGGGTCCGGACTGAGGGTTCAGTCCACCTTGGCGCCCGAGTCCTTGACGACCTTGGCCCACTTTGTGTGCTCGGCGCGGATGAATGCCGCGAACTGCTCCGGCGTATTGCCGACCGGGTCCGCACCCTGCGCCTGAAGTTTGTCGCGCACGGCCGGCGTGGCCAGCGAGCGCGCCACTTCCTGCTGGATGCGCGCGACGATCTCGTGCGGCGTGCCGGCCGGCGCCAGCAGGCCGAACCAGGAGCTGGCTTCGTAGCCCGGCAGCTTGGCCGCTTCGGCCACGGTGGGCACGCCGGGCAGCGCCGGCGACGGCCTGGCACTCGTCACCGCCAGCGCCTTGAGCTTGCCGGCCTTGATCAGCGACATCGACGACGGCAGGTTGTCGAACATGAGCTGCATGGTGCCGCCGGCCAGGTCGGTCAGCGCCGGGCCGCTGCCCTTGTACGGGAAATGCACCATGAAGGTTTTCGTCTGCGTCTTGAACAGCTCGCCGGCGAGGTGGATGGAGGTGCCATTGCCGCTCGATGCCATGTTGAGCTTGCCGGGATTGGCGCGCGCGTAAGCGATCAGGTCAGGGACGCTGTTGATGCGGTTCTGCTGCGCGAAGGCCGGGTTGACCACCAGCACATTGGGGACCGATGCCACCTCGGTGATCGGCGCGAAATCCTTGATCGGGTCGAACGGCAGCTTGCCGTACAGGGACTGGTTGATGCCGTGCGTGCCCACCGTGCCCATCAGCAGCGTGTAGCCGTCGGGCGCGGCCTTGGCGACGATGTCCGCGCCGATATTGCCGCCGGCGCCGGGGCGGTTGTCCACCACCACGTTCCAGCCTTGCAGCTTGGACAGTTCGGCCGCCACCGCGCGCGCCAGGATGTCCGTGGTGCCGCCGGCCGAGAACGGCACCACGAGGCGGATCGGCTTGTTGGGATAAGGGTCGGCGGCATGCGCGGGCGCGACGCCGGCAAGCAGCGCAAGGCATGCGCTGGCGGCGCTGGCAAGCAGCATATRGGTCGCGCGGCGGCGGGGGCGGTGCATGGTGTCTCCTGGTTGGTCGGGCTGCGGCCGCGCGGTGGCTGCCGAAGGCTTGTGCATTCTAGTGCCCGCCGGCGGAGGTGCCGATGAGGTGATGCCCTAGTCCGCCGCCATGAAAAAAGGCACCCGAAGGTGCCTTTGCAAAAGCCGCGTGGATGCGTTTAGAACTTGTGGCGGATGCCCAKGCCCACGCCCACCATGGTGGTCTTGCCGTTGCCCGGGAAGTAGCCGTTGGCAAAGCTGATGGCCGAGGTGTCGAAGTTCAGGCCGGCATTCTTCGAGAATGCGGTCGTCAGGTAGACGTCCGTGCGCTTGGACAGGTTGTAGTCGGCGATGAAGGAGACCTGCCACGGGTTCTTCACGTTGACGCCGGCGAGGTTCTTCACGTCGTCGTAGTTGTACTGCAGCGTCAGGCCCAGGGCCGGCAGGACCTGGTAGTTGGCGCCGATCCAGTAGTAGTCGTCGCGCAGGACCGTGGCGCCGGTCGGTGCCTTGGACTGACCCCAGCGATAACCGCCCATGATCTTGGCCGGGCCGAAGGCGTAGCTGCCGGCCACCGCGGCCTTCTTGAACGTGCCGGTGTTGCCAGTCGCGTCCAGGGTCGGGTTGTACTGGTCGTAGGCGATGGTCGCGCCGAACGGGCCGGCGGCATAGGCCACGCCGGCACCGTAGCCGGAGTCACGGCGGAATTGCCCCGGCACTTCGCCGCCACCGGCCACGCCGTTGCCGAAGGTCCAGTGCGCGATCGCGGTCACCGGGCCGAACACGCCCGTGTACTTGGCGGTGTTGTCCGAGCGGAAGTTCAGGCCGAGCTGGGCCACCACCGGTTCATACTGGGTTGCGTAGCCGCTGGGCGAGAAGTTGGCCAGCAGGTCGAACAGGGTGGTGTACTGGCGGCCGAAGGTGAAGCGGCCGACCTGGGCGCTTTCGATACCCACGTAAGCCTGGCGACCGAACAGGCGGCTGCCTTGCTGCKACTTGCCGTCATCGAGGCCGAAACCGCTTTCGAGCACGAACAGCGCCTTCAGGCCACCGCCCAGGTCTTCCACGCCGCGCAGACCCCAGCGCGAGCCGGACAGGCCGCCGGACGTCAGGCGGTATGCGTTGTCGCCCGGGCCGGCATTGAAGCCATTGGCAGCCGTAGGCACTTGCGTACCCAGGTGGCTGACGTATTCGAGGTTCATGTCGACAACGCCGTACAGTGTCACGCTCGACTGGGCCTGCGCCGCGCCAGCAAGAAGGCCAAGGGCCGMCAACGCKAAAAGCGATTTTTTCATGCTCGATGATCTCCACGTAAGAATTATTGGTGTGGTCAGCGGAGAAACCTCCTGAGTCTCCATTCGCCCGCTTACCCAACTTCGTCAGAAGTTGCCAAGTACTGTAACAAACCACCTCCGTTTCACAATCGGGTTCGCTGCCCTTGTCAGCTTTTCACAACTCAGGGTTTTGGAGTATCGGATCCGCGACAGGCGAGGCACCTGCAGGCCCAGGCGCGGCGCGGCCTGCAGGGCGGTCACGGTACAATGCGGGAAATCCCGAGGGTGAATCCACGCAGGTCCGKACCTTGTKCCGGCAGCGTCGAAGGACACGCCCGGAAGCCATCACGAGTGCATGCATCCATGGATAACTTGATTCGCGAATTCGATGTGGCCCTGCGCGCGATCGCGGGCGTGACCCGGGCCAGCCGGGACAATCCCGCGGCGGGCCTGGCGCCGGAAGGCGACCCGCTCGACKAGAAAGAGCGCCGCCACGTGGCCGGGCTCATGCGCATCAACCATGTCGGCGAGGTTTGCGCGCAGGCTCTCTACCAGGCGCAGAAGCTGACCGCCCGGACCCCGCAGGTGCGCGCGCAGATGGACGAGGCCGCGCGCGAGGAAGAAGACCACCTCGGCTGGTGCGCCGAGCGCCTGCGCGAACTGGGCTCGCGCACCAGCCTGCTCAACCCGCTCTGGTACGCCGGCGCGTTCGCCATCGGCTGGGCCGCCGGCCGCGCGGGCGACCGCGTCAGCCTCGGCTTTGTGTCCGAGACCGAGAACCAGGTCGAGCAGCACCTCAATGGCCATCTCGGGCAGATCCCTCCCGCCGACCTGCGCTCGCGCGCGATCCTGGAGCAGATGCGCGACGACGAAGCGCGCCACGGCGCCGCCGCCCGGGATGCCGGCGGCATGCCGCTGCCTGCGCCGGTGCGCGCGATGATGCGGGCCGCGTCCCGCGTCATGACCACGGCCGCCTACCGCATCTGACCGGCCGGCAGGGCGAGAGGCGCCCGGCGATGTCGCCCGCCCCCGGCGTCGGGCCCCCGCTTACGCAGGGTAGACGACAAAACGTTGTATCCTTCCATCGGTCCCGCGAGGCTGATTTTCGTGCTGCAGGCAGTTCCTTCCCCGGTTGTTCTCAGGTGGTTTCTCTGCTTTCCTCCATAAGATCTTCATTTCATTAGGGATTCACTTTTTCGGTGCGTGAAGAGTGCGTGCTAAGTCATTGTTMTGATTAAAAAAACCCGGTTTGTTGCCTTGCGGCGAGCCTTGACCCGCCAAATCGCTTCCTCTAAAGTGGGAAATAGTGTGAGGAAGTGTATTTTTGTGTGAAAAAGCGGGCTGGCCGTGGGATCATCCCCCAAACGTCGGCTTTACGGGGTTTACACGCCAGCCGGCGTAGATCGGTTGGCGCGGATCGGGAGCAAGCTTGTTTCAGGGCGCATCGGCGCTGTCACTGGATGCCAAGGGCCGGATGTCCATCCCGGCGCGGCACCGTGAAGCGCTGCAACAGCAGGMCGAGGGCCGGGTAACGCTGACAAAGCACCCGGACGGCTGCCTGCTGCTGTTTCCACGCCCTGAATGGGAAAACTTCCGTGCCCGCATCGCTGCCTTGCCGATGGACGCGCACTGGTGGAAGCGCATCTTCCTGGGCAACGCGGCGGATGTCGACATGGACGGCGCGGGCCGGGTGCTGATCGCGCCCGAGCTGCGTGGCGCCGCCCTGCTCGACAAGGAAGTCATGCTGCTTGGAATGGGCAGCCATTTCGAAGTCTGGGATGCCGCAACCTACGCCGCCAAGGAACAGCAGGCGATGGCGCAGGGCATGCCGGATGCATTGAAGAACTTCTCTTTCTGACGAGGTCATGAGCTCAACCCAATCGCCGGGGACCACCGCCCTGCGCCATCGCACCGTGTTGCTGGACGAGGCTGTCGAAGCCCTGGTCTGGCGGCCGGATGGCGTCTATGTGGACGGCACCTTCGGCAGAGGGGGGCACAGCCGGGCAATACTGGCCCGGCTGGGGCCGGCCGGGGCACTGGTGGCCTTCGACAAGGATCCGGCAGCAATCGCAGAGGCGGGCACCATCGAGGATGCCCGCTTCTCCATTGAGCACACCAGCTTCGCCGACATGGCCGAGCGGCTGGCGGGCCGCGGCAAGGTGACCGGGATATTGCTCGACCTGGGGATCAGCTCGCCCCAGATCGACGACGCGCAGCGGGGGTTCTCCTTCCKCTTCGAGGGACCGCTGGACATGCGCATGGACACCACGCGCGGCATCACCGCCGCGCAGTGGCTGGCGCAGGCGGAAGAGCACGACATCGCGAGGGTGATACGGGACTATGGGGAAGAACGGTTTGCTGTACAGATTGCAAAGGCGGTTGTTGCTCGCAGGAGCGAACCMGGCCATGGCGGACCGCTCACCACTACTGCCGAGCTTGCCGCGCTCGTGGCGAAAGCCGTCAAAACACGCGAGAAGGGTCAGGACCCTGCGACCCGCACCTTTCAGGCTCTACGGATTCACGTCAATCAAGAGCTTGCGGACCTCGAAAGCKGGCTGAGCGCGGCGTACGACTTGCTGCAGACCGGGGGGCGGCTGGTGGTGATCAGCTTTCATTCGCTCGAGGACCGCATCGTCAAGCGGTTCATGCAGGCACACGCCCGTCCGCAGCAGGATGCCGATCCGGCCCTGCGCCGCGCGCCGCTGCGCGCTGACYAGTTGCCGCAGCCCACGCTGAAGCTGCTTGGCCGGGTCAAGCCGGGCGCCGAGGAAATCGCCGCCAACCCGCGCGCGCGCTCCGCCGTGATGCGCGTGGCCGAGAAGCTGCCGGCGAGCGCGCCCGCACAGGCTGGCCGCGCATGAACCGCCTGACCTTCTTCCTGCTCGCCGCGTTGATGCTGTGCGCGCTCTCGCTGGTGAGCGCGCAGCACCAGGCGCGCACGCTGTTCGTCGCCTTCGAGCGCGCCCAGGCGGAAGAAAAGCAGCTCGACATCGACTGGTCGCGCCTGCAGTACCAGCAAAGCGCGCTCGGCAAGAGCGCGCGCATTGCCGATGCGGCCCGCGCCCAGCTCAAGATGACGCCGGTCCTTCCCGGCAGGACCCAATACCTGGCCGGCGTGGTGCTCGAGCCTCAGCCGGCCGCAACCGCGGCCGCGACGGCGGCCTCGGCGCCCGAGGGGAGCAAGCCATGACCATCGCCCGGCCTTCGCAGCACGCCCAGCGCGGCCAGCCCCGCGGCAATGCCTCGCGTCCGCGCAGCGGCCAGTTCGCGGCCAGCCCCGTGCTCGGCCTGCGCTTGCCGATGTGGCGCTCGAAGATGGTGGTGTTCATGATGTTCGCCGCCTTCGTCGCGCTGGCTGCGCGCGCGCTGTGGATCCAGGGGCCGGGCAACCAGTTCTACGAAGCCGAAGGCAAGAAGCGCTTCCAGCGCACGCTGGAGCTGCCCGCCACGCGCGGCAAGGTCCTCGACCGCAACGGCCTGGTGCTGGCMACCAGCCTGCCGGTCAAGGCCATCTGGGCGGTCCCCGAAGACGTGCCCGACGAGATCGACGCGGACAAGATCCGCCAGCTGGGCAAGCTGCTCGACATGAGCGACAAGGAACTGCGCCGCAAGTTTACGGAAGACAAGAGCTTCGTCTACCTGAAGCGCCAGGTGCTGCCCGATGCCGCGGACAAGATCGCCKAACTCAAGATCGACGGCATCCACCAGACCCGCGAGTACAAGCGCTTCTACCCAGAAGGCGAGGCGATGGCGCACATCGTCGGCTTCACCAACGTGGAGGACCGCGGCCAGGAAGGCGTGGAGCTCGCGCGCGAGCCCGTGCTGGCCGGCAGGTCCGGCGCGCGCCAGGTGATCAAGGACCGCCTTGGACGCGTGGTGGAGGACGTCGGCATCCTCAAGACGCCGCGCGATGGCGAGGACCAGCAGCTCTCCATCGACGCCAAGATCCAGTACCTGGCCTTCAACGAGGTCAAGGCCATCGTCGAGCGCAGCAAGGCCAAGGCGGCCAGCGCGGTGGTGCTCGACGCGCAGACCGGCGAGGTGCTGGCGCTGGCCAACTGGCCGACCTACAACCCCAACGACCGCACCCGCCTGTCCGGCGAGCAGCTGCGCAACCGCGTGCTGACCGATACCTTCGAGCCGGGGTCGATGATGAAGCCGATCACGATCGGGCTGGCCCTGCAGCTCAAGCGGGTGACGCCGTCGACGGTATTCGCCACCACCGGCAAGTTCAACTATGAAGGCGCCACCATCAGCGACACCCACAACTACGGGGCGCTGACCGTGGCCGGCATCATCCAGAAATCCAGCAACATCGGCACGACCAAGATCTCGATGCTGCTCAAGCCGCAGGAGATGTGGGACATGTTTACCAGCGTGGGCCTGGGCCAGGCGCCCAAGCTCGGCTTTCCCGGCGCGGTCGCCGGCCGGGTGCGTCCGTTCAAGAGCTGGAGGCCGATCGAACAGGCCACCATGTCCTACGGCTACGGCCTGTCGGTGTCGCTGTTCCAGATGGCGCACGCCTATACGGTGTTCGCCCATGACGGCGAGCTGATCCCGGTCACCATGTTCCGCAACAACGGCCCGGTCACCGGCGAACGCGTGCTGTCTCCCGAAGTGGCCCGCCAGGTGCGTGGCATGCTCGAGACCGTGACCGCGCCCGGCGGCACCGCGCCCGAGGCCCAGGTGATGGGCTACCGGGTCGGCGGCAAGACCGGCACCGCCTACAAGCACGTCGGCCGCGGCTACGACCGCAGCAAGTACCGCGCCTCGTTCATCGGCCTGGCGCCGATGTCCAACCCGCGCATCATCGTGGCCGTGAGCGTGGACGAGCCCACCTCGGGCAGCCACTATGGCGGCGCCGTCGCGGGTCCGGCATTCGCCGCCATCACCGGCGGCACGCTGCGGGCGCTCAATGTGCAGCCCGATTCGCCGATCCGCCAGCTGGTGGTGAGCGACAAGGTCCAGGAAAGCGAGCCGTGGAGCGCGACACAATGAGCCGGCAACTGCTTCCCCTCGAAATCGCCGCCCAGGCTGCCGATGCGCTGGCCTGGCTGCGCCGGCACGCGCCGGCCGGCGCCAGGCTCACGGGTGACACGCGCCGGCTGACCCAGGGCGATGTCTTCTTCGCCTACGTGCTGGGCAACCAGCGCCTGTCGACCKACGCGCGCCCGCATATCGCCCAGGCCATCGCGCGCGGCGCCAGCGCCGTGATCTGCGAGGCCGACGGCTTCGACTGGCCGCATGGCGAGGCGGTGCCGCACCTGGCCGTGTCCGGCCTGCACCAGCTTGCGGGCCCGATCGCGGCCGGCTGGTACGGCAATGACACGCGCGACCTKGCCGTGACCGGCATCACCGGCACCAATGGCAAGACCTCGTGCGCGCAATGGCTGGCGCGGCTGCTGCAGGCAACGGGCAAGCCCTGCGCCACCATCGGCACGCTCGGCACCGGCTTTCCGGACGCGCTGGTCGCCACCGGCTTCACCACGCCCGACGCGGTGCAGCTGCAGGACAGCCTGGCCGGACTGCACGGCGCCGGCGCGCGCGCGGTGGCGATGGAAGTGTCGTCGCACGGCCTCGAGCAGGGCCGCGTGGCCGGCACGCACTTCGCCGTGGCGGTGCTGACCAACCTGACGCAAGACCACCTGGACTACCACGGCACCATGGCCGAGTACGAGGCAGCCAAGGCGCTGCTGTTCCAGTGGCCGGGCCTGCGCGCCGCCGTGATCAATCGCGACGATGCCATGGGCGCCCGCCTGCTGGCCGGCCAGCAGGCCGCCACGCAGGTGATCGAGTACGGCGTCGACGGCCCCGCGGCGGCAACACGCAAGGGCGGCCAGTGGCTGCGCGCCAGCGGCGTGCGCGCCACCGCCGCCGGCACCGCCTTCCATGTGGACGGCAGCTTCGGCAGCGCCGACATCGCCACGGCGATGATCGGCGGCTTCAACGTCAGCAACCTGCTMGCCGTGCTCGGCGCGGCCCTCGCCAACGGCATCGCATGGCAAGCCGCCGTCGATGCGCTGCGCGGGCTCAGGCCGGTCGACGGCCGCATGGAATTGTTCGGCGGTGGCCAGGACGGCCCGCTGGCCGTGGTCGACTACGCCCATACGCCCGACGCGCTGGAAAAGACCCTGGCGGCGCTGCGCCCGGTGGCGCAGGCCCGCGGCGGCCGGCTGTGGTGCGTGTTCGGCTGCGGCGGCGACCGCGATCCGATCAAGCGCCCGCTGATGGGCGCGGTGGCCGAGCGCCTGGCCGACGATGTCGTGCTGACCAGCKACAACCCGCGCAGCGAGGACCCGCTGGATATCCTGGACGCCATCGCCGACGGCATGGATGACCGCGGCCGCGCCCACCTGATCGAAGACCGCGCCGCCGCCATCCTCTACGCCATCAGGCACGCCGCCGCGGCGGACGTGGTGCTGGTGGCCGGCAAGGGACACGAGGCCACCCAGGAAGTGCACGGCCGCAAGCGGCCGTTCTCCGATCGCGAGCATGTCCGGCTGACGCTGGGTACGCGCGGGGTGTCGGCATGAACCAGAACATGATGACCAATCTGCAGCAAGCCGCCGGCTGGATCGCCGGCGCGCGCGTTTGCGGCCCCGCCGATGCGGGCGCGCGCAGCTTTTCGCGCGTGYTGACCGACAGCCGCACGGTCCAGCCCGGCGACCTGTTCGTCGCGCTCAGGGGCGAGCGYTTCGAYGCCCAYGATTTCCTGGCCGATGTGGCCGCGCGCGGTGCCGCCGCGGTGCTGGTGGAGCGCGAGCCCGACGCGGCCCTTGGCCTGCCGGCCATCGTGGTGCCCGACACGCGCMTGGCGCTGGGCGAGCTGGCCGCGGGCTGGCGCCGCCGCTTCGGCCTGCCCGCCGTGGCCGTGACCGGCAGCAACGGCAAGACCACGGTCAAGGAAATGATCGCCGCGATCTTCGCGGCGGCGGTAGGGGAGGGCGCCCGCTTGGCCACCGGCGGCAACCTGAACAACGACATCGGCCTGCCGCTGACGGTGCTGCGCCTGTGCGCGGCGCACCGGCTGGCCGTGCTCGAGCTGGGCATGAATCATCCCGGCGAGACTGTCTACCTGGCCAGCATCGCCCAGCCCACCGTGTCCGTGGTGACCAATGCCCAGCGCGAGCACCAGGAATTCATGGTGAGCGTTGAGGCCGTGGCGCACGAACATGCGGCGGCCATCGCGGCGCTGCCCGCCGACGGCGCGGCGGTATTCCCGCTCGACGCCGAGGGCGGCGGCGCGCATGCCGGCGTCTGGCGCCAGGCGGCCGGCACGCGGCGCGTGCTGTCGTTCGGCCTCGACGCGAACGCCGATGTCCGCGCCGACGTGCGCCTGGACGACGGCGTGCAGGTGATGCAGGTCAGCGCGCCGGGCGGTGCCTTCGAGGTCCGCCTGTCGGTGCTGGGCACGCATAACGTACGCAACGCGCTGGCGGCGATCGCCTGCGCGCTGGCGGCCGGTGTCAGCCATGAGGCKATCCAGGCCGGCCTGGGCGGGTTTGCGGCGGTCAAGGGCCGCCTGCAGGTCAAGCACAGCACCGGCGGCACGCTGGTGATCGACGATACCTACAACGCCAATCCGGATTCCGTGCGCGCCGCCATCGACGTGCTGGCCGGGTTTGCCGCGCCGCGCCTGCTGGTGCTGGGCGACATGGGCGAAGTGGGCGACCAGGGCCCGGCCTTCCACGCGGAGATCGGCGCCTACGCCGCCACGCGCGGCATCGAGGCCTTGTGGGGTACCGGCGCCGCCATGACCGACGCAGTGCGTGCCTTCGGCGCGCAGGGCGGCGGCCAGGCACGGTATTTCGACAGCGCCGAAGCGCTGGCGGACACGCTGGCGCAAGACAAGGATGGCACCGTGGCCAGGGCGGGCGCGGTATTGGTGAAGGGGTCGCGTTTCATGCGCATGGAACGGATGGTGGATGCGCTGGTCGCAGACACGTCCGCGCGTAAAGCGTGACCGATGGTTAGCAAGGCTTGACCAGGCGGTTTCAAGCTGTCTCAGACAATCTCAAGCAATMGTAAGTCCCGGCGCCGCCGGGCGGTTGTCGAAAGGAATACGGAACACGATGTTATTGGCTCTGGCCCAGTGGCTGCAAAACGACTACAGCTTCCTGCGGGTCTTCAACTACCTGACCTTCCGCGCGGTGATGGCCAACCTCACCGCGCTGTTGATCGGCCTCGGCCTCGGCCCGTGGGTGATCCGCAAGCTGACCGAGCTGAAGATCGGCCAGGCGGTGCGCACCATCGGTCCGCAGTCGCACCTGGTCAAGGCCGGCACGCCCACCATGGGCGGCGTGCTGGTACTGGTGTCGATCGCCATTTCGACGCTGCTGTGGTGCGACTGGGGCAACCGCTTTATCTGGGTGGTGATGCTGGTGACCTTCGGCTACGGCGCGATCGGCTGGGTGGACGACTACCGCAAGGTGGTCTATCGCGACCCGCGCGGCATGTCGAGCCGCGAAAAGTTTTTCTGGCAGACCCTGATCGGCCTGGTGGCCGCGGTCTACCTGGCGTTCTCGGTGTCKGAAAGCAGCAATGTGCGGGTGTGGGACCTGTTCCTGGGCTGGGTCGAAGGCGGCCTGTCGCTGGACATGCCCTACAAGTCCAACCTGATTGTGCCGTTCTTCAAGGAAGTGAGCTATCCGCTGGGCGTGGCCGGCTTCATCGTGCTGACCTACCTGGTGATCGTGGGTTCGAGCAATGCCGTGAACCTGACCGACGGCCTGGACGGGCTGGTGATCATGCCGGTGGTGCTGGTCGGCAGCGGGCTGGGTATCTTCGCCTACGTCATGGGCAGTTCGGTCTACAGCAAGTACCTGCTGTTCCCGCATATTCCCGGGGCGGGCGAGTTGCTGATCTTCTGTTCGGCGCTGGCGGGGGCGGGCCTGGCCTTCCTCTGGTTCAACGCCCACCCTGCCCAGGTCTTCATGGGCGACGTGGGCGCGCTGGCTCTGGGCGGCGCGCTCGGCACGGTGGCCGTGATCGTGCGTCAGGAGATCGTGCTGTTCGTGATGGGCGGCATCTTCGTGGTGGAAACGCTCTCGGTGATGCTGCAGGTCACGTGGTTCAAGATCACCAAGCGGCGCTACGGCGAGGGCCGGCGGCTGTTCAAGATGGCGCCGCTGCATCACCACTTTGAATTGTCGGGCTGGAAAGAGACGCAGGTGACGGTGCGCTTCTGGATCATCACCATGCTGCTCGTGCTGATCGGGCTGTCGTCGCTGAAGCTGCGCTGACGCGGCGGCTTTATCCAGACGGAATCAACGTAATTACACAAAGGGCGGAATACGAAGTGTTTGGCGAGTTGCAGAAACCTCATGTGCTGGTGCTGGGCCTCGGCGAATCGGGGCTGGCGATGGCGCGCTGGTGCGGCCAGTACGGCGCCCCCGTGCGCGTCGCGGACACGCGCGAGGCTCCCGCCAACCTGGTCTTCCTACAGGCCGAGCTGCCTTCGGCGCAATTCATCGGCGGCGCGTTCGGCATGGCGCTGCTCGACGGCATCGGCCTGGTGGCGATCAGCCCCGGCCTGTCGCCGGCCGAGCCCGCCACTGCCGCGCTGCTGGCGGCGGCGCGCGAGCGCGGCATCCCGGTGTGGGGCGAGATCGAGCTGTTCGCCCGGGCGCTGGCCCACCTGCGGGCCGAGTCCGGCTACGCCCCCAAGGTGCTGGCGATCACCGGCACCAATGGCAAGACCACCACGACGGCGCTGACCGGCCGCCTGGTCGAGCGCGCCGGCAAGACGGTGGCGGTGGCCGGCAATATCAGCCCGTCCGCGCTGGACAAGCTGGCCGCGTGCATCGCCTCGGCCACGCTGCCCGAAGTCTGGGTGCTGGAGCTGTCCAGCTTCCAGCTGGAAACCACGCACACGCTGGCGCCGCATGCGGCCACGGTGCTCAATATCACGCAGGACCATCTCGACTGGCACGGCAGCATGGAAGCCTATGCCGCGGCCAAGGCGCGCATCTTCGGCGCGGCTCCCGCGCCCGGCGAGCCCGGCTGCCTGCAGGTGCTCAACCGCAACGACCGCCTGAGCATGGAGATGGCCCGCCGCGGCACCGCGCCCGTCACGTTCGGCACCGACCTGCCCGAGACACCAGGCAGTTTCGGCGTGCTGCGCGAGGGTGGCATGCCCTGGCTGGTGATCGCCGAAGCCGACAGCGAGGCCGAGGGCGAGAACAAGCCGCGCCGCCGCAAGGCCGCCGCCACCGAGGCCGAGTCCGCGGTGYCGGTGCGCCACAAGCGCCTGATGCCGGCCGACGCGCTGCATATCCGCGGCATGCATAACGCCACCAACGCCATGGCCGCGCTGGCGCTGTGCCGCGCCCTCGACCTGCCGCTCAATGCGCTGCTGCACGGCCTGCGCGAATATCGCGGCGAGCCGCACCGCGTGGAGTGGGTCGCCACGGTGGACGACGTCGAGTATTTCGATGACAGCAAGGGCACCAACGTGGGCGCGACCGTGGCCGCGCTGTCGGGCCTGGACAAGCGCGTGGTGCTGATCGCGGGCGGCGAAGGCAAGGGGCAGGATTTCTCGCCGCTGGCGGCTCCCGTGGCGCAGTACGCGCGCGCCGTGGTGCTGATCGGCAAGGACGCCGGCGAGCTGCGCCGGGCGCTGGAAGGCACCGGCGTGACGCTGGCCGACGCGGCCACGCTGGAGCAGGCCGTCACGCTGGCCGCAAGCGCGGCGCAGGGTKGCGACGCGGTGCTGCTGTCGCCGGCCTGCGCCAGCCTCGACATGTTCCGTAACTACGTGCACCGCGCCGAAGTGTTCCGCGCCGCGGTGGAAGAACTGGCGATGTCCCGGGGGATCCTGCCATGAGCGACGCTCAGGTCAAGCGCAGCGGGTTTATCGGCGCCACCATCGGCAATGCCTGGGGTGGCCTGCGCKACGCGGTGTCCGGCGTCAAGCCCACSCGCTCGCGCATGATGGAGTACGACCAGCCCCTGCTGTGGGTGTCGATCGTGCTGCTCGCGCTCGGCCTGGTGATGGTGTATTCGGCCTCGATCGCGCTGCCCGACTCGCCGCGCTACGCCAACTACCGCGAGAGCCATTTCCTCACGCGGCACGCGTTCGCGCTGTTCGTCGGCCTGGGCGGCGGCCTGCTGGCCTTCCAGATCCCGGTCAAGTTCTGGGACCGCTATGCGCCCAAGCTGTTCCTGATCGCGCTGCTGCTGCTGGTGATCGTGCTGGTGCCCTTCGTGGGCAAGGGCGTCAACGGCGCGCGGCGCTGGATCCCGCTCGGCATCATGAACTTCCAGCCCTCCGAGCTGATGAAGCTGGCGGTGGTGCTCTACGCGGCCAACTACACCGTGCGCAAGCAGGAGTGGATGCAGAACGTGGGCAAGGGATTCCTGCCGATGGGCGTGGCGGTGGTGGTGGTGGGCATGCTGCTGCTGCTGGAACCCGACATGGGTGCCTTCCTGGTGGTGGCCACGGTGGCCATGGGCATCCTGTTCCTCGGCGGCATCAACGGCAAGCTGTTCGCCGGCCTGGTCGGCGTGGCGGTGGGCGCGTTCGCGCTGCTGATCACGGCCTCGCCCTGGCGGCGCKAGCGGATCTTCGCCTACCTCAACCCGTGGGAAGAAGCCAACGCGCTCGGCAAGGCCTACCAGCTCACCCATTCGCTCATCGCCTTCGGCCGCGGCGAATGGACCGGGGTGGGGCTGGGCGGCAGCATCGAGAAGCTGCACTACCTGCCCGAAGCGCATACCGACTTCATCCTCGCCGTGATCGGCGAGGAATTCGGCTTCGTGGGCGTGCTGGTGGTGATCGTGYTGTTCTACTGGCTGGTGCGCCGCGCCTTCGAGATCGGCCGCACCGCGCTGCAGCTCGACCGCACCTTTGCCGGCCTGGTGGCCAAGGGCATCGGCGTGTGGGTCGGCTGGCAGACCTTCATCAACATGGGCGTGAACCTGGGCCTGCTGCCGACCAAGGGGCTGACCCTGCCGCTGGTGAGCTACGGCGGCTCGGGCATCCTGATGAACTGCATTGCGCTGGCCATTCTCTTGCGCATCGATTACGAAAATCGCGTGATGATGCGTGGAGGGAAGGTATGACCGGCGCGCAGCAGCACGTGATTTCGGCGAAGGCTAACTTCCTGCGCAAGCAGGAAGTTAAGCGCAGCGGCCGCAGCCAGAATTCATCCATGATGCGTGGAGGGAAGGTATGAGCGGCACGCGTACCCTGCTCGTGATGGCCGGCGGCACCGGGGGGCATGTCTTCCCCGGGCTGGCGGTCGCGCGCGCGTTGCGCGAGCAGGGCTGGCGCGTGGTGTGGCTGGGCAACCGCAGCGGCATGGAAGCCACGCTGGTGCCCAAGTACGACATCCCGATGGAGTTTATCCAGTTCGGCGGCCTGCGCGGCAAGGGGCCGCTGACCAAGCTGCTGCTGCCGTTKAACCTGCTGCGCGCGTTCTGGCAGAGCCTGCGCGCGCTGCGCCGGGTGCGGCCCGACGTGGTGCTGGGCATGGGCGGCTACATCACCTTCCCGGCCGGCATGATGGCTTCGMTGCTGGGGCGCCCGCTGGTGCTGCACGAGCAGAATTCCATCGCCGGGCTGGCCAACAAGGTGCTGGCCAGGGTGGCGGATCGCGTGTTGTGCGCCTTCCCCAACGCGCTGCCCGACAGCGAGTGGACCGGCAACCCGGTGCGCGAGGAACTGGCCCGCATGACCGCGCCCGACCAGCGCTACGACAACCGCAGCGGCCCGCTGCGGTTGCTGGTGGTGGGCGGCAGCCTGGGCGCGGCCGCCCTCAACGAGGTCGTGCCCAAGGCGCTGGCGCTGCTGCCGGAAGGCGAGCGGCCGCTGGTGAAGYACCAGGCCGGCGCCAAGCAGATCGATACGCTGCGCGCCAACTACCAGGCTGCCGGCGTGCAGGCGGAAGCCTTGCCCTTTATCGACGACATGGCCGGCGCCTATGCCGAGGCGGATCTGGTGATCTGCCGCGCGGGCGCCATGACCGTGTCCGAGGTGGCGGCGGCGGGGGTGGCGGCACTGTTCGTGCCGTTTCCCCATGCCGTGGACGACCACCAGACCACCAATGCGCAATTCCTGTCGCGACAGGACGCCGCCTTGCTGGTCCAGCAGAACGAACTGACCGCGAGCGGGCTGGCACAGATGCTGGCCTCGTTGTCGCGGACCCGACTCAAAGAGATGGCGCACCAGGCGCGCGGTCTAGCCAAGCCGGAAGCGACCCGGCGCGTGGCCGAGATCTGCAGCCAGATGGCCAGGGACTGAAACAAACGGATTCATGAAGCACATTGTCAAGAATATCCACTTCGTAGGCATCGGCGGCGCCGGCATGAGCGGCATCGCGGAAGTCCTATTGAACCTGGGCTACAAGGTCTCGGGCTCCGACGTGGGCAGCAACGCTGCCACGCGGCGGCTGGCCTCGCTCGGCGCGACCGTGATGCACGGCCACGATGCCGGCAACGTCAACGGCGCCAATGCCGTGGTGGTGTCCACGGCCGTCACCGGCGACAACCCCGAGGTGCTGGCCGCGCGCGCCAAGCGCATCCCGGTGGTGCCGCGCGCGGTCATGCTGGCCGAGTTGATGCGCCTCAAGCAGGGCGTGGCCATCGCCGGCACCCACKGCAAGACCACCACCACTAGCCTGGTGGCCTCGGTGCTGGCCGAAGGCGGGCTCGATCCCACCTTCGTGATCGGCGGCCGGCTCAACTCGGMGGGCGCCAACGCACGCCTGGGCACGGGCGACTTCATCGTGGCCGAGGCCGACGAATCGGACGCGTCGTTCCTCAACCTGTTCCCGGTGATCGAGGTCATCACCAATATCGACGCCKACCACATGGACACCTACGGGCACGATTTCGCMCGGCTCAAGCAGGCGTTCGTGGAGTTCACCCAGCGCCTGCCGTTCTACGGCATCGCCGTGCTGTGCGTGGACGACCCCAATGTGCGCGAGATCATGCMCTTCGTGTCCAAGCCGATCGTGCGCTATGGCTTCGCCGAAGACGCCCAGATCCGTGCGGTCAACGCGCGCGCGGTCGACGGCCAGATGCATTTCACGGTGCTGCGCCAGCTCAACGGCCACGCCGAGCCGCCGCTGGACGTGGTGCTGAACCTGCCCGGCATGCACAACGTGCAGAACGCGCTGGCCGCCATCGCCATCGCCACCGAGCTGGAGGTGGCCGACGCCGCCATCGTCAAGGCGCTGCGCGAATTCCACGGCGTGGGCCGGCGCTTCCAGCGCTACGGCGAGGTTGCCTGCCTCAATGTGCAAGGCGGGCAAGCCAAGGCCGAGGGCACCTTCACGCTGGTCGACGACTACGGTCACCATCCGGTCGAGATGGCCGCGACGCTGGCCGCCGCGCGYGGCGCGTTTMCCGGACGCCGGCTGGTGCTGGCGTTCCAGCCGCATCRTTTCACCCGCACGCGCGATTGCTTCGAGKACTTCGTCAAGGTGCTCGGCACCGTGGACGCGTTGCTGCTGGCCGAGGTCTATGCCGCCGGCGAGACGCCCATCGTGGCCGCCGACGGCCGCGCGCTGACACGCGCCTTGCGCGTGGCGGGCAAGGTTGAACCCGTATTCGTGGAGCAGATCGACGAAATGCCGCAAGCCATCCTGAACGCCGTCCGGCCCGGCGATGTAGTCGTGACGATGGGCGCCGGCACCATCGGCGGCGTGCCGGGGCAACTGGTTTCGCAACAAGTCTCGCAACAAGCGGGAGGCCAGGCATGAGCTTCGTCGCCCATCCCAATATCGATCCGAAATCGCTCGGCAAGGTCGGCGTGCTGCTGGGTGGCCGCTCGGCCGAGCGCGAGATCTCGCTGATGTCCGGCAACGGCGTGCTGGCTGCCCTGCAATCGCGCGGCGTGGATGCGCACGGCTTCGATCCGGGGCTGCAGTCGGTGGCCGAGCTGGCCACGGCGGGCTTCGACCGCGTCTTTATCGCGCTGCACGGCCGCTATGGCGAGGACGGCACCGTCCAGGGCCTGCTGGAGCAACTGGGCGTGCCCTACACCGGCAGCGGCGTGCTGGCTTCCGCAATGGCCATGGACAAGCAGGCCACCAAGCGCCTGTGGATGACGCACGGCCTGCCGACGCCGCGCTTCGCCATGCTGCACGCCGATACCGACTTTGCCGCCGTGGCGGCCGACCTGGGCCTGCCGCTGATCGTCAAGCCGGCGCGCGAAGGCTCGTCCATCGGCCTGACCAAGGTCACCGAGGCAGGCCAGATGCAGGCCGCCTTCGAGAAGGCGGCGGCGCTGGACAACGAYGTGATCGCCGAGGAATTCATCGACGGCGCCGAGCTGACCTGCCCCATCGTGGGGGAGGGCGCCACCGCCGAAGCGCTGCCGGTGATCCGCATCGTCGCGCCCGGCGCGAATTATGACTATCAAAATAAGTACTTTACTGACGATACCCAATATCTGTGCCCGTCGGGCCTGCCGGACGACGTCGAAGCCGAAGTCCGGCGCCTGGCGGTGCAATCCTTCCGCGTGCTGGGGTGCCGCGGCTGGGCGCGCGCCGACGTGATGTTGCGCGCCGATGGCAAGCCTTACCTGCTGGAGATGAATACCTCGCCCGGCATGACCGGCCACTCGCTGGTGCCGATGGCGGCGCGCGCGGTGGGCATCAGCTACGAGGATTTCGTGATGCAGGTGACAGCCGCCGCCACGCTGGACCTGCATCCGAGCKACGCCTGGAAACCTGATTGAGCATGAACGCCGATTGAATTGAACCTGACCTGACGGACCGGAACCGCGCCAAGCCATGTGGCACAACACACGCCTGCTCAACCTGATCGCCTCCACGCTCTACGCGCTGGTGGCGCTGATGGCGTTCGCCGCCGGCCTGCTGTGGCTGGCACAGCGGCCGGTGTTCGCCATCACGCATGTGGAGCTGTCGCCGATGGACGGCGGCACGCTGCGCCACGTCAACGCGCCGGGCGTGCGCGCCAACGCGCTGGGCAAGCTCACGGGCAATTTCTTCACGCTCGACCTCAACGAGGCGCGCCAGAGCTTCGAGTCCGTGCCCTGGGTGCGGCGCGCGAGCGTTCGGCGCGAATGGCCCAACGGCCTGGCGGTCGAAGTCGAGGAGCACGAGGCGCTCGGCACCTGGGGCAACGCCGACAGCGGCCGCCTGATCAATACCTACGGCGAGATCTTCGTCGCCAACCCGGCCGAGGCCGAGGAAGACGCGCAGTTGCTCGCGCTGGACGGCCCCACCGACAGCGAGTCCGATGTCGTGGACAAGCTCGAAACCGTGCGCGAATGGTTCAAGCCGCTCAAGGCCGAACCGCTGGCACTCACGCTGTCGGCGCGMTATGCCTGGCGCGCACGGCTGTCCAACGGCATGGTGGTGGAATTCGGGCGCGAACAGAACGATGAAGAGCGCGACGCCATGGCGCAGCGCGTGAAGCGTTTCGTGGTGGCCTGGCCCCAGGTCACKGAGCAGTGGGGCAAGCAGATCGAATACGCGGACCTGCGTTATCCGAACGGATTTGCCATCCGCGCGGCCAACGTGCGGTTCCTGACAGATGCACAGGCCGCGGCGGCCGCCAAGGGCAAGGCTGCCGCGACCAGCGCCAATCCGACAAACAATCCGACGCGACTGAAGAGCAAGAACGCGGAGAAAAACCGATGAGCAAGGAATACAAGGACCTGTTGGTCGGTCTCGATATCGGCACTTCCAAGGTGGCCGCGGTGGTGGCGGAATTGCGCCCCGACGGCAGCTACGAAGTGATCGGGATGGGCCAGTCGGAGTCCAAGGGCCTGAAGAAGGGGGTCGTGGTCAATATCGAGGCCACCGTGCAGTCCATCCAGCGCGCGCTGGAAGAGGCTGAGCTGATGGCCGACTGCAAGATTTCCGAGGTCTTCACCGGCATCGCCGGCAGCCATATCCGCAGCTTCAATTCCAGCGGCATGGTGGCAATCAAGGACAAGGAGGTCACGCAGACCGACGTGGCGCGCGTGATCGAGACCGCCAAGGCGGTCAATATCCCGACCGACCAGCAGATCCTGCACATCCTGACGCAGGAATTCATCATTGACGGCCAGGAAGACGTGCGCGAGCCGATCGGCATGAGCGGCATCCGGCTGGAAGTGAAGGTGCATATCGTCACCGGCGCGGTCAGCGCGGCGCAGAACATCGTCAAGTGCGTGCGCCGCTGCGGGCTGGAAGTGCACGACCTGATCCTGCAGCCGCTGGCCTCGAGCCTGGCGGTRCTGACCGAGGACGAAAAGGAACTGGGCGTGGTGCTGGTCRACATCGGCGGCGGCACCACCGACATTGCCATCTTCAGCGAAGGCGCGATCCGGMATACCGCGGTGATCCCCATCGCCGGMGACCAGATCACAAACGACATCGCMATGGCGCTGCGCACGCCSACGCCSGAYGCCGAGGACATCAAGATCCAGTACGGCATCGCCAAGCAGGCCATCGCCGATCCGGAAGACATGATCGAAGTCCCGGGCGTGGGCGACCGCGGCACCCGCACGCTCTCGCGCCAGGCCCTGGCCGCGGTGATCGAGCCGCGCATCGAGGAACTGTACTCGCTGGTGCACCAGGTGGTGCGCGAGTCGGGCTACGAGGAACTGCTGTCGTCGGGGGTGGTGATCACCGGCGGCACCGCGATGATGCCCGGCATGGTGGAACTGGGAGAGGACATCTTCCTCAAACCAGTTCGCGTCGGCGTGCCTGAATATCGCGGAAATTTGCACGAAGTAGTCAAGAGTCCGCGCTATTCGACCGTAATGGGACTACTGCTCGAAGGTCGCGTCCAGCGCATGCGCGGGCGCCGGGTGGCGGTACAGAGCGGCTCGGTCAAGCATGTGTGGGGCCGCATGAAGGAATGGTTCGTCGGCAACTTCTGACGTTGCCGGCGCGCAGGCGCTTTGAAAGATTGGCGGCGCTGTCCACCGGATCGGGGGCAGGCCGTTGAAACAGGCAGTTCTTTTTGATGGTTTCTTGTTCAGTAACCAGGCGTTGCGGCGGGGAGGCTGCAGCGTTTRGCGGCTGATTCTTCTTGGAGGCAGTGATGGACTTTGACATGATCGAAACGGAATTGCAGGACGGCACCATCATCAAGGTGATTGGCGTGGGCGGCGCGGGCGGCAACGCTGTGCAGCACATGATCAGCCGTGGCGTGCAAGGCGTCGAATTCATCTGCATGAACACCGATGCACAGGCGCTCAAGCGCTCCAGTGCCTCGCGCGTGCTGCAGCTCGGCAACACCGGCCTGGGCGCCGGCGCCAAGCCGGAGGTGGGCCGCAACTGCGCCGAGCAGGCGCGCGAGCAGATCGCCGATTCGCTGCGCGGCGCGCACATGGTCTTCATCACTGCCGGGATGGGCGGCGKCACCGGTACCGGCGCTGCCCCGATCGTGGCGCAGGTTGCCAAGGAAATGGGCATCCTGACCGTGGGCGTGGTCAGCAAGCCGTTCGAGTTCGAAGGCGCGCGTCGTGCCAAGGTGGCGGAAGCCGGTTCGAGCGAACTGGAGTCCTGCGTCGACTCGCTGATCGTCGTGCTCAACGAAAAGCTGTTCGAAGTGATGGGCGACGACGCCGAGATGGACAAGTGCTTCCAGTGCGCGGATGACGTGCTGCACAACGCTGTCGCCGGCATCGCCGAGATCATCAATGTGGATGGCCTGGTGAACGTCGACTTCGAAGACGTGAAGACGGTCATGGGCGAGCAGGGCAAGGCCATGATGGGCACGGCGACCGTGTCGGGTGTGGATCGCGCCCGCCTGGCTGCCGAGCAGGCCGTGGCCAGCCCGCTGCTCGAAGGCGTGGACCTGTCCGGCGCGCGCGGCGTGCTGGTCAACATCACTGCCAGCCGCTCGCTCAAGCTGTCGGAAACCAAGGAAGTCATGAACACCATCCGCAGCTATGCCGCGGAAGATGCCACGGTGATCTTCGGTACGGTGTACGACGACTCCATGGGCGATGCGCTGCGCGTGACGGTGGTGGCCACGGGCCTGGGCCGTTCGGCCAAGAAGCAGCAGCCGATGACCCTGCTCAAGACCGGTACCGACAACATGCCGGTGCAGATGATGGGCAATATGACCAACACCGTGAACGCAGGCCACAGCAGCGCGCCGGACTACAGCAACCTGGACACGCCGGCGGTGTGGCGCAGCTCGCGCGAATCGGCGTCCGCCCACGTCGCGGCGCTGCAGGAAAAGGGTGTGGATACCTACGATATCCCCGCCTTCCTGCGCAAGCAGGCGGACTGAGTCGGCACGGCAAGGTGCAGGCCTCCAGGCCGGCTGCCTGCCAGGCCGGGGCCCCGGAACAGCGAAACACGCAAGCGCTCCCTATCCGCCCGTGTTGCGCCCCGTGGTCCCGAACTGAGCGGCAGCCAGCTGGGCCGCACTCGCGCTGAAGCCCTCAGCTCGCATCCCGTCGCCGGGACAGGCGTGCCTCCGGCCGCCTCCCCGGACTGGTCTCCCGCCCCTCCCGGCCGGGATGTGCCGCCGTCCGCGCGGCGATCGCAAGATCGCCGCGCGCATTCCATTTTTCATGCGCAGTGCGGCGCAACGCGCCTGGCGCAGGTTTCATGCGTGCGCCAGGTTTAAGGTTTAAGGTTTAGAGTCGCACTGGAAATTCGCATCGGGCCCGCGCCGCGCTGGCCGCCGCGCGATACGCCTCGCTCCATGCGCCAATGTGCAGCCGCCCGGGCACTGTCGGAAAACACCGACGCTGCAACGGGGGGTACGCTGCCTTGGGTGCGGCAGGCGTGCGCGCTATGATGCTAAACAGGGTTTTTACCGAGACAGGAAGAGACAGCATGATCGAGACTGGAGCGCGTGTGCCCGACGCCACSCTGWACGAATTCTWMGAARCMGAGACCGGCGGTTGCGCGCTYGGMCCCAATGCCTTCTCCGTGGCGGAACTGGCACGCGGGCGCAAGATCGTGGTGTTCGGCCTGCCGGGCGCCTTTACCCCCACCTGCTCTGCCAAGCACGTGCCGGGCTACGTGGCCGAGGCCGAGGCGCTGCGCGCCGCCGGCGTGGACGAGGTTTGGTGCGTCTCCGTCAATGACGCCTTCGTGATGGGCGCCTGGGGCCGCGAGCAGAACACCGGCGATAAGGTACGCATGATGGCTGACGGCAGCGCCGAATGGACGCGCAAGCTGGGCCTGGAGATGGACCTTACCGCGCGCGGCATGGGTGTGCGCTCCAAGCGCTATGCCATGGTGATGGAAGACGGCGTGGTGACCGGCCTGTGGATCGAAGCCCCGGGCGAGTTCAAGGTCAGCAGCGCAGAAGCCGTGCTGGCAGCGTTGCGCGCCTAATACGCGATTGTGTCAAATTGACCCTCGAGAGTGACTTATAGGATGCTTTCGAGGGTGAATTCTTACGCTACTAACAGACCGAAACAAACTGGCGCAGCGCAGCAAACGAAGCAGTGGTAAAATCGCTATATTAGAAAGTGCAATCGATAGATTTTAATAATAGCTGAGAACGTCATGCTCAAACAGCGCACCATCAAATCCCTGGTCAAGACCGTAGGCATTGGCTTGCACTCGGGCCGTAAAGTGACGCTGACGCTGCGCCCCGCCCCGGTAGACGCCKGCATCGTTTTCACCCGCGTGKACCTGCCCGAAGCGGTCGAGATCCCCGCGAGCGCCAGCGCCATCGGCGACACCCGCCTCGCTTCGGTCCTGCAGAAGGACGGCGCGCGGGTCTCCACCGTGGAACACCTGATGTCCGCTTGCGCGGGTCTCGGTATCGACAACCTGTACGTGGACGTCGATGCCGAGGAAATCCCCATCATGGATGGCAGCGCCGCGTCCTTCGTGTTCCTGCTGCAGTCCGCCGAGATCGAGCAGCAGTCCGCGCCCAAGCGCTTCATCCGCGTGAAGAAGGCCGTGGAAGTGCGCGAAGGCGACAAGCTGGCGCGCCTGGAGCCCTTCTTCGGCTTCAAGCTGGCCTTCACCATCGACTTCCGCCACCCGGCGGTGGACAAGACCGGCCAGACCTTCGCCATCGATTTCGCCGATACCAGCTACGTGCGCGAGATCGCCCGTGCCCGCACCTTCGGCTTCRCCCACGAAGTGGAAGCGCTGCGCGAGATGGGCCTGGCGCGTGGCGGCAGCCTGGACAACGCCATCGTGCTCGACGAGCACCGCATGCTGAACAACGAGGAACTGCGCTACGGCGACGAGTTCGTGCGCCACAAGATCCTGGACGCGATCGGCGACCTGTACGTGGTCGGTCATCCGCTGATCGGCGCGTATATCGCCAACAAGTCCGGCCACGGGCTCAACAACCAGTTGCTGCGTGCCCTGCTGGCCGACCAGGAAGCGTACGAAGTGGTGACGTTCGAGCGGGTCGAGGATGCGCCGCCGGCGTTCCTGCCCCAGCTGCAACCGGCCTTCGCATAGGTCGCGAACGCCAAATGGTGCAGCAGTAAAGTAAAGAAAAGCCGGTCGACAGACCGGCTTTTTGTTTTGCMTTCAGGGCTTCGATGTCGGGCCGTGATGCGACAGCAAGGTCTTCAGGGCCTCGCGCAACGGCGAATCGGGCAGCTCGCGGGTGAGCTGGTCCAGGCTGGCCAGCCCGGTTGCCGACATCCTGCCGTTGCGTGGCCGTTCCACCGGCCCGGTGTCCCAGTCGCCMTGGCGGCCCACGTCCGGTTGAACGCGCACACGGATTGCGGTAATCTGCGATCCCCGCTGTTGCAGTCTTCCAAGTAGCGTAGGCACCACCTGCCGCACCCGTGCCGCGGCGGCCCCATGGGCTGCCAGCAACAGCAGTGTTCGCTCCCCCTGGCCTTGTCCGATGCCGCGGGCGTCCTGTTTGACGCCTGCCACGGCAATCCCGTCCTGCAGTCCGCGTGGCAGGAGCKACAGTACCTCGGCTTCCAGCACGGCCAGTTCCCGCGCCGTCTGCATCAAGGCCGAGACCGGGCCGGCCTTGTCCAGCCAGTCGTTCAACGGCTTGGCGGCGGGCGTCTGGAGGGCGTAATGGGTAAACATGCGCATGCGCGCATTCTAGCGTGCCGCCGCCTTCGTGCGGCGCCKGGCCTTGCATGGGAAGGAGCTGCATCATGCAGATCATCGTGCTTCATCCGCGCCTGCCGCGTGTGCGCCACATCAATTTATCGCGCGGTCGCCTGTTCGCCGCCGTGCTGGTGCTGTGCGTGGCGGTCGCGCTGCTGTCCTCCGTGCTGACCTGGTTTGTCGCGCGCGCGGGCCTGGCAGCGTTCGGCACCCCCCAGCGCGCCGCAGGCGACGATGCCTACCTGCGCGCCAACCTCAATGTGCTGGCCGCGCGCGTGGGAGAGATCCAGGCCCGCATGGTGCGCCTCGACGCGCTGGGCGAACGGGTCTCCGGCCTGGCCGGCATAGCCCCCAGGGAATTCAATTTCCAGCAGCCGCCGGGGCGCGGCGGCCCCGCGCCGGCGACCCAGTCGCGTGCGCCGAGCCTGCCGGAGCTGCAGACCGTGCTGGCGCGCCTGTCCGACCAGGCCGAGCAGCACGCCGACTATCTCGATGTGGTGGCGACCACGCTGCTCGATCGCCAGAGCGAGGACCGGCGCGTKCCGCGCGTGATGCCGGTGGCCGCCGGCTATGACGCCTCGGGCTTCGGCTGGCGCTTCGATCCCTTCTCGGGGCGCCGCACCCCGCATGACGGCGTCGACTTCTCGGCGCCTGTCGGCACCCCGGTCGTGGCCGCCGCCGGCGGTGTCGTGGTGGCTGCGGAATGGCACCCGGAGTACGGCAACCTGATCGATATCGATCATGGCAACGGCCTCAAGACCCGTTACGCGCATGCCTCAAGGATGCTGGTGAAGCCCGGCGACCTGGTCAAGCCTGGCCAGCAGATCGCGCTGGTGGGCTCGACCGGGCGCTCCACCGGCGCGCACCTGCACTTCGAGGTGCATGTCGATGGCGTGCCGCAGAACCCCAATCGCTTCCTCTCGGTGGCGAAAGCGGCATCCGCGCAGCTTGCCCTGGCGCCCGCCCCGACCGACCGCACCGCGATTCGCTGAGGCTTTGCGTCGGCCGGCCAGGTCGCCATTGAAGAACTGCCGCCCCGTCCCGATGTCCGAAGGAACTGGATGCGCGGCGCGCATCCGGAGCAGGTGACGCCAGAGGCTGGCATKKGGCTGTCGAATCGGCGATCCTTCGCCATCGAGGCGTCAATTCCCGGCTGCCGCGGGGTGTGGTTTGCACATCGCGCGCGCCGTCCCCTGCTTCCGGCCGCGCCCCGCGCGCGTGATAAACTCGGCGTTTTGCGCCAATCTTCCCATTTCCTCGCGCGGTGCGCCCTGGGCTACCGGCCAAGCCGGCCTTCAGGCCGTCCGGTGCATGGCACGGCGGCGTACCACTGCGTAGGTGAAAGCAATCGATGATCACGGGCCTTCTCAAGAAAGTCTTCGGCAGCCGCAATGAGCGGCTGATCAAACAATATGGCGGGACCGTCGCGCGGATCAATGCGCTGGAACCGAAGTTCGCGCCGCTGTCGGATGACGACCTGCGTGCCATGACCGAGACCTTCCGGCAGCGCCACCTCGCGGGAGAATCGCTCGAGGCGCTGTTGCCCGAGGCGTTCGCGGTGTGCCGCGAGGCCAGCAAGCGGGTCATGAAGATGCGCCACTTCGACGTTCAGCTGATCGGTGCAATGGTCCTGAACGACAACAAGATCGCCGAAATGCGCACCGGCGAAGGCAAGACCCTGACCGCCACGCTGGCGGTGTACCTGAACGCCCTCAGCGGCAAGGGCGTCCACGTGGTCACGGTCAACGACTACCTGGCCCAGCGCGACGCCGAGTGGATGGCGCGCCTGTACAACTTCCTGGGCCTGTCGGTCGGCGTGAACCTGTCGCAGATGCCGCATGACCAGAAGGCGGCTGCCTATGCCGCCGACATCACCTATGGCACCAACAACGAGTTCGGCTTCGACTACCTGCGCGACAACATGGTCTACGATCCGGGCCAGCGGGTGCAGCGTCCGCTGAACTACGCGATCGTCGACGAAGTTGACTCGATCCTGATCGATGAGGCGCGCACCCCGCTGATCATCTCGGGCCAGGCGGAGAACCACACCGACCTGTACCAGCGCATGAATGGCGTGCCCAAGCTGCTCGAGCGCCAGATCGGCGAGGAAAAGGCCGACGGCACCGGCGTCGAGAAGCCCGGCGACTACTTCGTCGACGAGAAGGGCCACCAGGTCTACCTGACCGAGGCCGGCCATGAGAAGGCCGAGGAAATCCTGGCGCAACAGGGCCTGATCGGCGAGGGCGAATCGCTCTACGCGCCGCAGAACATCACCCTGATGCACCACCTCTATGCCGCCCTGCGCGCACAGAGCCTGTTCCACCGCGACCAGCACTACGTGGTGCAGAACGACGAAGTCGTGATCGTCGACGAATTCACCGGCCGCCTGATGACGGGCCGCCGCTGGTCCGACGGCCTGCACCAGGCCGTGGAAGCCAAGGAAGGCGTGACCATCCAGCAGGAAAACCAGACGCTGGCCACGATCACCTTCCAGAACTACTTCCGCATGTACGAGAAGCTGTCCGGCATGACCGGCACGGCCGATACCGAAGCCTACGAGTTCCAGGAAATCTACGGCCTCGAAGTGGTGGTGATCCCGACCAACCGGGCCGCCCAGCGCAAGGACTTCCAGGACCAGATCTACAAGACCTCGAACGAGCGCTACGACGCCGTGGTGCGCGATATCCGCGACTGCTTCGACCGTGGCCAGCCGGTGCTGGTGGGCACGACCTCGATCGAGACTTCGGAATACCTCTCGGGCCTGCTGAACAAGGCGCAGCTGCCGCACCAGGTGCTCAACGCCAAGCAGCACGAGCGCGAAGCCGAGATCGTGGCCCAGGCCGGCCGGCCCAAGATGATCACCATCGCCACCAATATGGCGGGTCGCGGCACCGACATCGTGCTGGGCGGCAACGTGGAAAAGCAGGCCGGCTTCATCGAAGCCGACGACAGCCTGTCCGAGGCCGACAAGGCCGCGCGCGTCGCCCATCTCAAGGACGAATGGCAGTCGCTGCACGACCAGGTCAAGGCCGCGGGCGGCCTGCATATCGTCGGCACCGAGCGCCATGAGTCGCGCCGTATCGACAACCAGCTGCGCGGCCGTGCCGGCCGCCAGGGCGACCCGGGCTCGTCGCGCTTCTACCTGTCGCTGGACGACCAGCTGCTGCGCATCTTCGCCGGCGATCGCGTGCGCGCGATCATGGAGCGCCTGAAGATGCCCGAAGGCGAGCCGATCGAAGCCGGTATCGTCACGCGCTCGATCGAATCCGCCCAGCGCAAGGTCGAAGGCCGCAACTTCGACATCCGCAAGCAGCTGCTGSAGTACGACGACGTCGCCAACGACCAGCGCAAGGAAATCTACAAGCTGCGCAACGAGGTGCTCGAGTCGCAGGACGTCGGCGAGATGATCAAGAACCTGCGCGAGAGCGTGCTGGTCGAGATGTTCCGCGACCACGTGCCGGCGGATTCGATGGAAGAGCAGTGGGACATCGCCGGCCTGGAGGCCAAGCTGCGCGACGAATGGTCGCTCGACGTGCCGCTGGCCGCCACCATCGAGGCGGCGCAGAGCATCGAGGACGAGGAACTGCTGAACCAGATCGTGCGTGCCGCCGACGAACGCTATGAAGGCAAGGTCGGCCAGGTCGGCCGCGAATCCTTCGCGGGCTTCGAGCGCTCGGTCATGCTGCAGAGCATCGACACGCACTGGCGCGAGCACCTGGCCGCGCTGGATCACCTGCGCCAGGGCATCCATCTGCGCGGCTACGCGCAGAAGGATCCCAAGCAGGAATACAAGCGCGAGTCGTTCGAACTGTTCGCGCGCCTGCTGGACGTGATCAAGGTCGAAGTCACGCGCGTGATCTTCAACGTGCAGATCCAGTCGCCGGAAGAACTCGAGCAGGCCTCCGAGCAGATCGAGGAAGGCCTCCAGCACCTTGGCAACGTGCAGTACAAGCACGAGGAGTTCGACGAGGTCAGCCAGGCCGCGGAGCCCACCAGCGCGCCAGAGCGTGCCGGCATTGCCTACGCGGCCGCCGCCGAGGCGGCCGGCATGGCCAAGGTGGGGCGCAACGATCCGTGCCCCTGTGGCTCAGGCAAGAAGTTCAAGCAGTGCCACGGCAAGCTCAGCTGAGCCGCGCACGGTGAAGTCAGCAAACATGCCCGCGCAAGCGGGCATGTTCGTCAGGGGAGGGGCAAACGGCATGCCATGCGGCATGCACCGCGCCGCCGCCTGACACCAGAAACCAGCAACGACGAACGCATCGAGGAACGCAAATGGCCGTMAACCTGCCCCTGCCGCTGGCAGAGAACCTGAAACCTGTCGCCGGCGTCGAGCTCGGCTGKGCCGAAGCGGGCGTCCGCAAGGCCAACCGCAAGGACGTGCTGGTGGTGMGCGTGGCCGAGGGCAGCACCGTGGCCGGCGTGTTCACCCGCAACCGTTTCTGCGCCGCGCCGGTTCAGGTCTGCCGCGAGCACCTGGCCGCGGGCAAGGGCATCCGCGCGCTGGTGGTCAACACCGGCAACGCCAATGCCGGCACCGGCGAGCCCGGCCTGGCCGCGGCCCGCGCGACCTGCGATGCACTCGCCGCGCAACTCGGCATCGCCGCCGACCAGGTCCTGCCGTTCTCGACCGGCGTGATCCTGGAACCGCTGCCGGTKGACCGTATCGTCGCCGCGCTGCCCGCCGCCATCGCCGGCGCGAAGCCGGACAACTGGCTGGCCGCGGCCGAGTCGATCATGACCACCGACACCCAGCCCAAGGCTGCCTCGCGCACMGTGCAGATCGGCGGCAAGACCGTCACGCTGTCGGGCATCAGCAAGGGCGCCGGCATGATCCGCCCGAACATGGCGACCATGCTCGGCTTCGTCGCCACCGATGCCACGGTCGCGCAGCCCGTGGTGCAGGCGCTCGTGTCCTACGCGGCTGACCACTCGTTCAACAGCATCACCATCGACGGCGACACTTCGACCAACGACTCCTTCTTGCTGATCGCCAGCGGCAAGGCCGGCGCGCCGGCCATCGAGCGTGCCGAGGGCGCCGATTTCGAGGCGCTGCGCGCCGCGCTGACCGAGCTGGCGCAGGAACTGGCGCAGATGATCGTGCGCGATGGCGAAGGCGCCACCAAGCTGATGACCATCCGCGTGGAAGGCGGCAAGGACGTGGCCGAATGCCGGCAGATCGCCTATGCGGTGGCGCATTCGCCGCTGGTCAAGACCGCCTTCTACGCCTCGGACCCCAATCTCGGCCGCATCCTGGCCGCGGTGGGCTATGCTGGCGTGGACGATCTCGAAGTCGAGCGTGTCAACCTGTGGCTGGACGATGTCCTGGTGGCGCGCGACGGCGGGCGCAATCCCGACTATCGTGAAGAAGACGGCCAGCGCGTGATGAAGCAGGCCGAGATCACCGTGCGCATCGCGCTCGGCCGCGGCGCTGCCGCCGCCACGGTGTGGACCTGCGACCTGTCGCACGACTACGTTTCGATCAACGCGGACTATCGTTCGTAAGCCATGCCGCGCGGCGGCTCCCGCGCAGGGAGCCGCCTGGTCCTGCATCCCCGTATTTCCGCCTTCCTGCCCAGCTGCCATGTCCGACCTCGCCTCCCGCCTCGACAGTTTTCTCGCACGCCTTGAACAATGGTTGCMGCCCCAGCTGACCGATTCGGACTGGGAGCAGGCCGTCGCGTTTCGCTGGCGCAAGCGGCAAAGCCTGTTCGGCAACATCGGCTACCTGCAGGCGATCCGCCAGCTGCCGCCGATCCATCTCGACGACCTCAAGAACATCGAGCGCCAGAAGGACGCCATCGTCGCCAACACGCGCCAGTTCGTGCAGTGCCTGCCGGCCAACAATGTGTTGCTGACCGGTGCGCGCGGCACCGGCAAGTCGTCGCTGATCAAGGCCTGCCTCAACGCCTTCGTCAAGGACGGGCTGCGCCTGGTGGAAGTGGACAAGGATGACCTGGGCGACCTCGGCGATATCGTCGAGCAGCTGTCCGGCCGGCCCGAGCGCTTCGCCATCTTCTGCGACGACCTTTCCTTCGAGGAGGGCGAGTCGGGCTACAAGTCGCTGAAGTCGGCGCTCGACGGCTCGGTGGCGGCGCAGTCGGACAATGTGCTGATCTACGCCACCTCCAACCGCCGCCACCTGCTGCCCGAGTACATGAAGGACAACGAGACCTACCGCCACACCGACGACGGCGAGATCCATCCCGGCGAAGTGGTGGAAGAAAAGATCTCGCTGTCCGAGCGCTTCGGCCTGTGGCTGTCGTTCTACCCGCCCAAGCAGGACGAATACCTGGCCATCGTGGGCCATTGGCTCGGCCACTTCGGCTGCAGCGCCGAGGACGTTGCCGCGGCGCGCGGCGATGCGCTGGTATGGGCGCTGGAACGCGGCTCGCGCTCCGGCCGCGTGGCCTGGCAGTTCGCGCGCGACTGGGGCGGCAAGCATGGCAAGCCGTTCGTCGCCTCGCCGGAAGGCCAGGCATGAGCGAGACCGCGCAGGATGGCGCCGCGGCAGGCGCGGCACGGAAGGTGACCGAGGTAGCTGTCGGCGTGATGGTGCAGCCTGGCGGCCGCTTCCTGCTGGCGCAGCGCCCGGCCGGCAAGCCCTACGAAGGCTACTGGGAGTTTCCTGGTGGCAAGCTCGAGCCGGGCGAATCGGTGGAAGAAGCGCTGGCGCGCGAGTTGCACGAGGAACTCGGCATCGAGGTCTCGCAATGCGTGCGCTGGCATGTGCTCGAGCACGACTACCCGCACGCCTATGTGCGCCTGCATTTCTGCAAGGTCACGGCGTGGTCGGGCGAACTGGTAGGACGGGAGGGGCAGGCTTTTTCGTGGCAGTCGGCGCCGGTGGCCGTCGGGCCCTTGCTGCCGGCCACGGTGCCGGTGGTGGACTGGCTGGCCGAGGAAGGCAAGCGCTAGACATCAGGGCGGAGCCGCGGCTTGCGGCCCTCTTTGCCCTAGTCTTCGTCTTCTTCCTGTCCCGGGGCGGGATTCTCGCCGGGCTTGCCGCCGATCACGTACTTCTCCGAAGCCCACGCGCCCAGGTCGATCTGCTTGCAGCGCTCAGAGCAGAACGGACGGAATTTGTTCTCGGGTACCMAGGCCACGTCCTTGGCGCAGGTGGGGCATTTGACTGTTGCCATTGCTTCAGAAATTGCAGAGTTTGAGCAGGAAGGGAATGTCGGCATCGACCGAGCGCGGGCGCAGGTCGCCGTCCTGCTGCGTGAAACGGACCCACAGCATGTACTTGTTGGCGCTCATCTCCGGGATGAAGGCCAGCAGTGAGTCGTCCAGCAGCACCTGCATCAGCTGGTAGCTGCGGCCGGACAGCATCTGCTGGTAGCTGCCGCCGGTGGCGATCACCTTGCCGCTCTGGCCAGACTCGCGCAGCAGCCGCAGCACGGTGTTGGTGCCCATGCGCAGCGGCACCAGCGGACGCGCCCACTTGAGGATGTCCGAGCGGCGGTCGTCGGCGGGGCGGTGCTGCCAGGCGTAGTAGGCCGGCAGGTCGAATTCGCAGGTGCCGCCGGGGATGATGGCGCGGCTGCGGATGCTGGTCAGCCACTCGTTGTCGGTCAGCAGCTGGCCGGCCTTGCCCACCAGCTGGTTGAGCTGCGACATGGCCTGCTCAATCTCGCCGATGATCGCGTCCAGCGCGCCCTGGTCGATCTGCGGGTTGGCGCGCAACGCGGCCAGTGCCTGGCGCTGGCGCTCCAGTTCCTTGAGCAGGTCGGTCTTCAGGTCCGCGCGGCCGGCCACGTCGATGATCTCGAACAGTGTCGTCAGCGCCACGTGATGCTGCAGGGCGTGATCCTGGCCGAGGAAATAATCCAGGMGATCGAACAGGTCTTCCAGGCGCAGGAGGGTCCTGATGCGTTCGTTGAAAGGATATTCGTACAGAATCAAGTGATATGTCCGGGCAGCAGGGGCAGATTGGCAGGGAGTCGAAAGGACCGATCGGGGCGGACCCGCGATCCGGCCAGTATGCGGCCATTTCCCGCGTGTATCCAGCGCATTCTATGCGAGTCCGTGTATGGCGACAACGAAACGGCCGACTAAAGGTGCATCGCGCGCCACCGGGTATGGCCGGTGCTCAGCCGGGGGCGAGGCTGCGGTAGAGCCGGTCGAGCCGTTCCACTTGCGGGGCGAGGGCGTCGGCCGGGCCATCGTTGTCGACCACGTCGTCGGCACGGGCCAGGCGCTCGCCGCGTCGGGCCTGCCTGGCCATGATCGCCTCGACCTGTTCGCGCGTGAAGCCGTTGCGCGCCATCACGCGGGCCACCTGCGTGGCTTCGCTGCAGTCGACCACCAGCACACGGTCCACGCGCGCCGCCCATGAGCCAGACTCGACCAGCAACGGCACCACGTAGATGAGATAGGGATGCAGTGCCGCCGCACGGATGCTGGCGGCGCGGCTTTCGGTCAGCTGGCGGATCAGCGGATGGGTGATGCCTTCGAGCCGCGCCTTGGCGGCCGGGTCGGCAAACACCAGTTCGCGCATGGCGTTGCGGTCCATTGCGCCGTCCGCGCGCAGGCAGCCGGGGCCGAAGGCTTCGCGCAGCGCGGGAATGGCCAGGCCGCCCGGCGCGGTGATCTCGTGCGCGAGCAGGTCGGTGTCGATCAGGGCGGCGCCGCGCGCGGCGAACAGGTCCGCCACGCGGGTCTTGCCGGAGCCGATGCCTCCGGTCAGTCCGATTTGCAGCATGTCTATCTCGAGGCTTGCGTGGGTTGGCGGCGTGCCGGTCAGCCTGCGATGCCCAGCGGCAGCACATTGGCGCCGAAGAACAGCACCAGCATGCCGGCGCCGGCGATATAGGGGCCGAAGGCGAAATGCGTATCGCGATCCTGCCGGCGCAGCGCGATATTGGCAAGGGCGAATACCAGTCCCACCACTKACGACAGTAGTACCAGCGCCGGCAGCGCCTGCCAGCCGAACCAGCCGCCCAGCGCCGCCATCAGCTTGAAGTCGCCGTATCCCATGCCTTCCTTGCCGCGCAGCAGCTTGAACACCCAGTAGACCGTCCATAGCAGCAGGTAGCCCGCGGCCGCACCGATCACGGCATCGGCCAGCGGCGCGAACAGGCCACCCAGGTTCAGCAGCAGGCCCAGCCACAGCAGCGGCAGGGTGATCTGGTCCGGCAGCAACTGGGTGTCGGCGTCGATCAGGGTGAGGGCGATCAGGGCCCAGATCAGGGCGATGGCCGCCAGCGCCTGCCAGGTCGGCCCGAAGTGGGCGGCGGCCAGCGCGGTGAGCAGCGCGGTGCCGGCCTCGACCAGCGGATAGCGCTTGCCGATGGGCGCGCCGCAGGCCGAGCAGCGCCCGCGCAGCACCAGGTAGCTCAGCACCGGGATGTTCTCCAGCGCGCCGATCGCGTGGCCGCARTGCGGGCAGGCCGAGCGCGGCACCATCAGGTTATAGGTGTCGGGGTGGGGCAGCGGATCATCGCGCAGCGAGGCGATGTAGTTGGCCTCGTCGTACTCCATCATGCGCGGCAGGCGGTGCACCACCACATTGAGGAAGCTGCCGACCATCAGGCCGAGCAGCGCGGCGCCGGCAAGCAGGAACCCGGGCGGCAGCACCGCCAGCGTTTCGATGGCGTGCGCGGGCGCCGCCAGCGAGGAGATMGCGCCAGCGGCGCCGTCCGTCGAAAACAGCCACTGCATGCCTTAGACCACCTGTCCCAGTTTGAAGATCGGAAGATACATCGCCACCACCATGCCGCCGATCAGCACGCCCAGCACCACGATGATGAGCGGCTCGATCAGGCTGGAGATGGCGGCCACGGCGTCGTCCACCTCGCGCTCGTAGAACTCGGCCACCTTCAGCAGCATATTGTCCAGCGCGCCGGATTCCTCGCCGATCTGCGTCATCTGCAGGACCATGTTGTCGAACACATGGGTGGCCTGCATGGCGTTGGTCAGGCTGGTGCCGATGCGCACCGACTGCTCGATCTCCTTGGTGGCGTCGTAGTAGACCCAGTTGCCGGCGGCACCGGCCACGGATTCCATCGACTCCACCAGCGGCGTGCCGGCGGCGAACATGGTGGCCAGCGTGCGCGTCCAGCGCGCGATCACGGCCTTGCGGAACAGCGAGCCGAAGATCGGCAGCCTGAGCAGCATGCGGTCGCTGGCGCGCTGCACCTTCTCCKAGCGTTTCAGGCTGCGCACATAGAGCCCGATGCCGAAGATCGGCACGCCGATCACGATGTACCAGTTGTCGACGAAGAAGTCCGACATGGCGATCACGGCCAGGGTCGGCGCGGGCAGGTTGGCGCCGAAGCTCGAGAACACGCCCTTGAACGCCGGGATCACGAAGATCATCAGGATCACCGTCACGGCGAAGGCCACCGTCAGCACCGCGATCGGGTAGATCATGGCCGACTTGATCTGGCTTTTCAGCGCGATGGTCTTTTCCATATAGAGCGACAGGCGCTCCAGCAGGGCGTCGAGGATACCGCCCTGTTCGCCGGCATCGATCAGGTTGCAGTAGAGCGTGTCGAAATAGCGCGGGTGGCGGCGGAAGGCCTGCGCCATGCTGCTGCCGGATTCGATGTCGAAGCGGATCTCGGACAGCAGCTGGGTGAAGTTGGGGTTGGCGTGGCCGCGCGCGATGATGTCGATCGACTGCAGCAGCGGGATGCCGGCCTTGAGCATGGTCGAGAGCTGGCGCGTGAAGTACGCGATGTCCTTCTCGGTGATCTTGCGCCCGCGCGCGGCGCGCCGCTTCTTGAGCTTGACGACGGTGAGGCCCTGCTTGCGCAGCGTGGCGTTGACCTCGGCCTGGCTCTCGGCACGCAGCTCGCCCGAGAAGGCCTTGCCCTTGCGGTCCTTGCCTTCCCACTCGAAGATGTACTGCGTGGGCGCTTTACGCCCCGATTTCCCCTTGGGCGCAGCCGCCTTGCGAGCGGCGGCGGCTGGTGCGCGTGTCGCCATGATTGACCCCTAATGACATTCTTTGTTGTTTTACATATTGGTTGTGGCCAGCACTTCTTCCAGCGAGGTGACACCCAGTTTCACCTTCGCCAGGCCGGCTTCGCGCAACGATAGCACGCCATCGCGACGCGCCTGTTCGGCGATCTGCAACGCCGAGCCGTGCGCCAGGATGATCTGTTGCATGGCCTCGGTGATGGGCATTACCTGGTAGATGCCGCAGCGGCCCTTGTAGCCGCTGCCGTTGCAACGCTCGCACCCGACCGGGTGGTAAGGCTGCCAGCTACCGTCGAGATCCTGTTCCCGGAAGCCTGCATCGATCAGCACCTCGGGCGCCAGATCGCCGGGCCGCTTGCAGGTGCACAGGCGGCGCGCCAGCCGCTGCGCCGTGATCATGAGCACGCTCGAGGCGATGTTGAATGGCGCCACGCCCATGTTCATCAGGCGCGTGAGCRTGGTCGGCGCATCGTTGGTGTGCAAGGTGGAGAACACCAGGTGACCGGTCTGCGCGGCCTTGATCGAAATGTCGGCGGTTTCCAGGTCGCGGATTTCGCCGACCATGATGATGTCGGGATCCTGCCGCAGGAACGAGCGCAGCGCGGCGGCGAAGGTCAGGCCCGCCTTGTMGTTCACGTTGACCTGGTTGATGCCGGGCAACTGGATTTCCGCCGGATCCTCCGCCGTGGAAATATTGATGTCGTCCTGGTTGAGGCGGTTCAGGAAGGTGTACAGCGACACCGTCTTGCCGCTGCCGGTGGGGCCGGTTACCAGCACCATGCCGTAGGGACGCTTGATGACTTCCAGCAGCATCGCCTTCTGCGCCGGCTCGTAGCCGAGCTGGTCGATGTCCAGCTTGTCGGAGGACGACTCCAGGATCCGGATCACGATCTTCTCGCCGAACAGGGTCGGCAGCGTGGAGACGCGGAAGTCGATCGCCTTCTCCACGACTTCCTTCGCTTCCTTGCTGTCCTTGTCGGCGTTCTTGTCCTTGGGCAGCGCGATCAGCAGCTTCATGCGGCCGTCCTGCGGCACGCGCTTCTCGGAGATGTCCAGGCGCGACAGCACCTTGATGCGGGTGGCGATCTTGTCGCGGATGTCGAGCGGCGGGCGTGCCACTTCCTGCAGCACCCCGTCGACGCGAAAGCGGATCCGGTAGAAGGTCTCGAATGGCTCGAAGTGCAGGTCGGAGGCGCCGCGGTGGAAGGCTTCGGTCAGCAGCTTATGGAGGAAGCGCACCACCGGCGCGTCGTCGATATCGCCTGCGGTCTTGTTGCGCAGCGCGGCGGCGGAAGCGACCGGGTCGTACTCGATCCTCTTCTGCTCAGCCTGCACCGGCGTGAGCGACTTGAGCGTGCCGCCGCTGTCGTCGCTGGCCGAGCGCACATATTGCATGAGCTTGTCGTGCTCGACCACGACCGCATCCACCGGCAGGTTGTACTTCTGCTTGATGGCGTCGAGTCCGGCCTGGTTGCCCGGGTCGGACAGCGCCAGCAACAGCCGGTTCTCGCGCCGGCCCAGCGGCAGCAGCCGGTGCGCGTGGAACTCGCGGTTGCCCGCCAGCGTCGGCGGCACCTTGTTGAGGTTGTACTGATTCAGATCGATCAGCGGCAGCTKATATTTATCAGCCGCGAAGATCGCCACATCATGTGCAGTCATGGTGCCGCTGGCGATGATCTCGTCGATCAGCTGCGACTTTTTTTCTCGTGCCGACTGTTCAAGCTGGGCGAGCAGGGCCGGCGCGATGCGCCGGCTCTGTGCAAGAGCTAGACCAAGTGTCATGGCAAAAAACTAACGGCCGGCAAGCGACCGAAGGACCCCGAATCGGGGCAGTTTGCCGGCGGGGTCACTTTTTGTAAAGGCGAGGCKGGACCGGCGTTGGCGTTTGCGCGACACGGGCGCAACCCTACTTGCGCGGGGGGAGGGCAGGCTGGCCGGGAAATCGATGGCGCCGAATAAAGGCGCGCCAGACGGGGGCCAGACGAAAAAAAGCCGCACATTGCTGTGCGGCTTTTTCTCTTACGGTCTTGTCGACCGTGAAACTGGTCGGGGTGAGAGGATTCGAACCTCCGGCCTCTACGTCCCGAACGTAGCGCTCTACCAGGCTAAGCTACACCCCGTTTTGTTTTTATCGCCGCGCCAGAAATATTGTTGCTGCGAGAAAGAACAAAAGTTTAGCAGCCTTTTTTCCGCTTGGGAAGGGGTAGCTGCGCATTCCGTGTGTTCCGCGTTCAGGACTGGCGTTGCAGCGAGAACGCGCACAGGTCGATGAGCGTCTGCTTCAGCGGCGATTCGGGGAACAGCCGGGCGGCTTTCTCCGCCGCCTCGGCCTCGCGCTGCGCGGCCTGGAAGGTGACTTCCAGCGCGCCGCAGTCGTGGATCGCCGCGAATACGGCATCGAAGTGCTCGGTGCCGCCCTGCAGGATGGCTTCGCGGGCGAGCGTGCGCTGCTGGGCGGTGCCATGCTCCATCAGATGCAGCAGCGGCAGGGTGGGCTTGCCCTCGCGCAGGTCGTCGCCGGCGTTCTTGCCCATCTGCTCGGCGCTGGCGGTGTAGTCCAGCATGTCGTCGATCAGCTGGAAGGCGGTGCCGATGCGGCGGCCGTATTCGGCGGCGGCTTCCTCGGTGGCGGCGTCGGCGCCGGCCAGCACGGCGCCGAGCTGGGCCGAGGCCTCGAACAACTTGGCCGTCTTGTAGCGGATCACCTGCAGGTAGCGCTCCACGGTGACGTCGGGGTCATGCATGTTCAGCAACTGCAGGACCTCGCCTTCGGCGATCACGTTGGTGGCGTTGGAGAGAATCTCCATGATGCGCATGCTGCCGGCGTCCACCATCATCTGGAAGGCGCGCGAGTAGAGGAAGTCGCCGACCAGCACGCTGGCGGCGTTGCCGAACACCGCATTGGCGGTCTCGCGGCCGCGGCGCAGCTCGGACTCGTCGACGACATCGTCGTGCAGCAGGGTGGCGGTGTGGATGAACTCCACCACCGCGGCCAGGTCGTGGTGACGATGGCCGTCGTAGCCGAAGGCCCGCGCGGACAGCAGCAGGATCACGGGGCGCAGGCGTTTGCCGCCCGCGCTGATGATGTACTCGCCGATCTGTTCGATCAGCGGCACTTCCGAAGCGAGGCGCTGGCGGATAACCGAATCAACGGCGCGCATGTCGGCAGCGACCGGGGCAAGCAAGGCAGTGGCGGAAGACTGGGACAAGATGTTCACCGTTACGCAAAACCCGCCGATTATAAGCGATGCGGGTGTATGTATGTCCCCTGAACGGGGGGTGCCGCCACGTCGCAGGMGGCTTGCTGCCCGCGGGCCAGCGGGTCCGGCGAGCCGCCCCGCGGCCTATAATGCGGGCATGACCGATCGAGATGCCGCTTCGCGCCGCCGGCTGCGGCGCACCGCCTGGTGGGCCGCCTTCGCCGCATTGGCGGGGTTCCTGCTGGCCGACCTGATCTGAGCCGCCACCTCCCGCTCGCCGGCACAATGTGCGCCCGGCGGCGCCGGGCTAGCTATGTGCCTGTTTTCTTTGTACTTTTCCCGGATCTCATATAGAATCACGGGTTTCCTCCGGCCGCTTTGCGTTGTTTGCGGTTGCGCCGGCGGGAGATAACCGGCGCCAATTGGGCTGTCCGGGCTGCCGGCTTCATMCCGCACCACGCGGGGCGAACGGGCGCCAGGGCAAGCTGGCATTGGCTTTCGGCGTTTTATTTCACATCGAGAGGTTCGACAATGTACGCGGTCGTAAAAACCGGCGGCAAGCAATATAAGGTTGCTGCTGGCGAAAAACTTAAAGTAGAACAGATACCGGCAGACATTGGCGCAGAAATCACGCTCGACCAGGTGCTCGCAGTGGGCGCAGGCGACCAAATCAAATTTGGCACGCCGCTGGTTAGCGGGGCTTCCGTCAAGGCTACCGTTATCTCCCAAGGTCGTCACGATAAAGTGAAGATCTTCAAGATGCGCCGTCGCAAGCACTATCAAAAGCGTCAGGGCCATCGTCAAAATTACACCGAGCTGCGCATCGAAGCGATCGTTGCCTGAGCCTTGCTCAGCGATCATCGAAATCAAGCGTAACTAGGTAAAGTAAAAGCGACAGGAGTTAGTCATGGCACAGAAAAAGGGCGGCGGTTCCACACGGAACGGCCGCGATTCCGAATCGAAGCGTCTGGGCGTCAAGGTGTTTGGTGGCCAGGCCATCAACGCCGGCAGCATCATCGTGCGTCAGCGCGGTACCCGCGTGCACCCGGGCGAGAACGTTGGCATTGGCAAGGACCACACCCTCTTTGCCCTGGTCGACGGTCACGTGCAGTTCGCCGTCAAGGGCGCTGCCAAGAAGCAGCAGGTCAGCGTCGTTCCGGCAGCCTGATCACCGCCTTTGCAGCACGAAGGCCCCGCAGTACTTGCGGGGCTTTTTCATTTCTGGCGACAATGACATCGTCGCCATTCGCCGCGCCCGTGTCTCCTGCCATCCCGGCCGGACGCACGTCTTGCGGCCGCTCCACCACGGAAGGTCATCATGAAGTTCATCGACGAAGCCAGAATTGAAGTCATTGCCGGCAATGGCGGCAACGGCAGCGCATCGATGCGGCGCGAGAAGTTCGTGCCTTTCGGCGGCCCGGACGGTGGCGATGGCGGCCGTGGCGGCAGCGTGTTCGCAGTGGCGGACCGCAACATCAACACCCTGATCGATTTCCGCTACGCCAAGAAGCATGTGGCGCGCAACGGCGAGAACGGCCGCGGCGCGGACTGCTACGGCGCGGGCGGCGAGGACGTGACGCTGCGCATGCCGGTCGGCACGCAGATCCTGGACATGGATACCGGCGACCTGATCGCCGACCTGACCGAGCACGGCCAGACCGTCTGCCTGGCCGAGGGCGGCATGGGCGGCTGGGGCAACCTGCACTTCAAGTCCAGCACCAACCGCGCGCCACGCCAGCAGGTGGACGGCAAGCCGGGCGAGCGCCGCATGATCAAGCTCGAACTGAAAGTGCTGGCCGACGTTGGCCTGCTGGGCATGCCCAACGCCGGCAARTCGACGCTGATCTCGCATATTTCCAACGCGCGCCCGAAGGTGGCCGACTACCCCTTCACCACGCTGCATCCCAACCTGGGCGTGGTGCGGGTCGACCACGAGCAGTCCTTCGTGGTGGCCGACATCCCCGGCCTKATCGAAGGCGCGGCCGAGGGCGCCGGACTGGGCCACCAGTTCCTGCGTCACTTGCAGCGCACCGGGCTGCTGCTGCATATCGTCGACCTGGCGCCGTTCGACGAGAACGTGGATCCGGTGGCGGAAGCGCGCGCCATTGTCAACGAGCTGAAGAAATACGACGAGAGCCTCTACGACAAGCCGCGCTGGCTGGTGCTCAACAAGCTCGACGTGGTGCCCGAGGAAGAGCGCGAAAAGCGCGCGAAGGACTTCGTCAAGCGCTACAAATGGAAGGGCCCGGTGTTCCGCATCTCCGCCCTGACCGGCGAAGGCTGCCGCGAGCTGATCTACGCGATCAAGGACCACCTCGCCGCGATCAAGGCCGAGGAAGCGGCTGCACTCGAGGAACCGGACATCCGTTTCGACGAGCGCCTGCACAATATCGACCAGGGCGGCAACGCGCAGGACTGAGCCAGGCGCGGCCCGCCACTGACAATAACGGCATCACCCAGGAAGTACCCAGGAGACAGGATCCCGCCATGCAATCGGTCATCGCCCAGGCAAAACGTATCGTCGTGAAGGTCGGGTCCAGCCTGGTGACCAACGACGGCAAGGGGCTCGATCACGACGCCATCGCGCGCTGGGCGGCCCAGATCGCCAAGCTGCGCATGGCCGGCAAGGAAGTCGTGCTGGTCAGCTCCGGCGCCATTGCCGAGGKCATGCAGCGCCTGGGCTGGGTGCGGCGCCCCAAGGAAATCCACGAATTGCAGGCCGCCGCCGCGGTGGGCCAGATGGGGCTCGCGCAGGTCTACGAAAGCCAGTTCGGCCGCTACGGCATCCGCACCGCGCAGGTGCTGCTGACCCACGCCGACCTGGCCGACCGCGAGCGCTACCTCAATGCGCGCTCGACCCTGCTGACCCTGCTGTCGCTCGGCGTAGTGCCCATCATCAACGAGAACGACACCGTGGTCACCGACGAAATCAAGTTCGGCGACAACGACACCCTCGGCGCGCTGGTCACCAACCTGATCGAGGGCGATGCGCTGGTGATCCTGACCGACCAGCGCGGCCTGTACACCGCCGACCCGCGCCGCGACCCGCAGGCCGCCTTCGTGGACGAGGCGCTGGCCGGCGCGCCGGAACTCGAGGCCATGGCCGGCGGCGCCGGCACCTCGATCGGGCGCGGCGGCATGCTGACCAAGATCCTGGCCGCCAAGCGCGCCGCCAAGTCGGGCGCGCATACCGTGATCGCCTCGGGGCGCGAAGCCAATGTGCTGGAGCGGCTGGCCGGCGGCGAAGGCATCGGCACCCAGCTGCTGGCGCCGACGGGCCGCCTGAACGCGCGCAAGCAATGGATGGCCGATCACCTGCAGATGCGCGGGCGCGTGGTAATCGACGCCGGCGCKGTCGAAAAGCTCACCAGCGGCGGCAAATCGCTGCTGCCGATCGGCGTGGTGGAGGTGGAAGGTGAATTCGCGCGCGGCGAGGTCATCGCCTGCGTCGACGCGGGCGGGCGCGAAGTGGCGCGCGGCATCACCAACTACTCCAGCGCCGAGGCCCGCCTGATCGCCCGCAAGCCGTCCTCGGAGATCGAGCGCGTGCTGGGCCACCAGAACGAGCACGAACTGATCCATCGGGACAACCTCGTGCTGGTCTGAGGGGGCGGGCGGGGCAAGCAAAAAGGGCTGCACATCGTGCAGCCCTTTTTGCTTCGCACCGGCGCGTGGCCGGCGCGTGTCAGCGCACGTTCAGGCTCTTGCGCGGCGCTTCGCCACGCAGTTGCTTGACGATGTCCTGTGCCTTGCCGGACGCGGAGCGTCCTTCGCAGAAGAAATMGGTGGCCAGCGCGCCGGCGTAGTTGTTGCGCACGCCGTTGACGATGCGGATCCAGCCGTCGCGGTCGTCGCTGCCGTTGCGCACCCATTCCTTGGCACCCTTGGGCAGCGTGGCGAACAGCTTGCGCTCGTACGAATCGCAGCGCAGGCCCTCGAAGCTGGTGGTGCGCACGCCGCTCGGGCCGGTGATGACCACGGTGTAGCGCACGGCGCCGTCCACGCCGACCGAAATCGACTTGGCATCCACCCAGAAGTTGAAGTTGCCGGTCGGGCTGACTTCGAACGGGATCAGGTCGGCGTCCTGCGGCGGCGCCGGCAGCTGGGTCGCGACCTCGTTGAACTGGCGCGGGCCGAACGGATCGAGCAGGCTGAATTCCTTCTTGGGCRTGTAGTCCTCTTGGTCGGCGTCCGGATCCACCTTGGTGTAGGTGGGGGCGCTGCCGCAGCCGGCCAGGCCCAGGGACAACATTGCCGCCAGCAGGCAGGCGGCGGGCAGCCGGGCGCGCAAGCCCCGGCCGGCAGATTCAATCATCGGTACTCCGTTCTGTGGACGCCGGGTCGGCCGGCGATGTTGCGCCCTGTTCGTGGGCGTGGTGGTCCTGGTTGCCGTGCGCCAGGTGGGCGATGCCGTCGGCATGTGCGTCRGGTGTCGCGTAGGCAGATCCCGGGCGCGCCGGCAAATGCCTGCCGTGCGCGCCATGCGTGCCGTAAGGGCTCAGTGGCGCGCGGGTATTGCGCTGCAGGAAGCGGGACAACTCGTTCAGCGCGAGCTGGTACACCTCGCGCTTGAACTCGATGACCGCATCGAGCGGCACCCAGTAGTGGCTCCAGCGCCAGGCATCGAACTCCGGGTGGTCGGTGGCACGCAGGCGGATGTMGCAATCGCGGCCCGCCATGCGCAACAGAAACCAGATTTGCTTCTGTCCCCTGTAATGGCCGCGGATTTCGCGGCGGATGAACTTGTCCGGCACCTCATAACGCARCCAGTCGCGCGTGCGACCGACAATCCTGACATGCTCGGGCAGCAGACCGACTTCTTCATGTAGCTCGCGGTACATCGCCTGTTCCGGCGTTTCGCCGTATTTGATGCCGCCTTGAGGAAACTGCCACGAATGTTCGCCGATACGCTTGCCCCAGAACACCTCGTTCCGTGCGTTGATGAGGATGATGCCGACGTTCGGGCGAAAGCCTTCACGATCGAGCATGACTGCACCTCGAATCCTTTAGAATTACGTCGATTATAAAKGAAGCGCGTAATGCGGCTTTATGCAACGGGGTGCTGGTTTTCCCCGAGCAAAAAGCGCTGTTTCAGGCGCACGCGCGCAACGGATTCGCGCCATCCTCCGCCCGCGGCTTGCKGCAGCGGACATGGCCTCACGAGAAAGCAACGGATGAAAGCCTCGCAATTCTTCATTTCCAYCCTCAAGGAAGCCCCTTCCGACGCGGAAATCGTCTCGCACAAGCTGATGATGCGCGCCGGCATGATCAAGAAGCTCGGCGCCGGCATCTATAACTACATGCCGGTGGGCCTGCGGGTGATCCGCAAGGTGGAAAACATYGTGCGCGAGGAAATGAACCGCGCCGGCGCGGTCGAGCTGTCGATGCCGGTGATCCAGCCGGCCGAGCTGTGGCAGGAAACCGGCCGCTGGGACAAGATGGGGCCCGAGCTGCTGCGCCTGAAGGACCGCAACGAACGCGATTTCGCCGTGCAGCCCACCTCCGAGGAGGTGGTCACCGACATCGCCCGCAGCGAAATCCGCAGCTACAAGCAGCTGCCGGTCAATTTCTACCAGATCCAGACCAAGTTCCGCGACGAGCGCCGGCCGCGCTTCGGCATCATGCGCGGGCGCGAGTTCACCATGAAGGATGCCTATTCCTTCKACCGCGACACGGCCGGGCTCAAGGTGTCCTACGACAAGATGTTCGACGCCTATGTGCGCATCTTCCAGCGCTTCGGCCTGGAGTTCCGCGCCGTGGCGGCGGACAACGGCGCCATCGGCGGCTCCGGCTCGCATGAGTTCCACGTCATCGCCGACACCGGCGAGGATGCCATCGTCTATTGCCCCACCTCGGACTACGCCGCCAACATGGAAGCGGCCGAGGCCCTGCCGCTGCTGGCCCAGCGCGCCGCGCCGGCGCAAGACATGGTGAATACGCCCACCCCGGGCAAGGCCAAGTGCGAGCACGTGGCAGAACTGCTGGGCATCCCGCTGGCGCGCACGATCAAGTCGCTCGTGCTGGCCACCGACGGCGAGGCCGGCGCGCAGATCTGGCTGCTGCTGCTGCGCGGCGACCACGAGCTCAACGAGGTCAAGGCTTCCAAGGTACAAGGCCTGGCCGAGTTCCGCTTCGCCACSGAGGCCGAGATCGTCGAGACCTTCGGCACGCCGCCGGGCTACCTGGGCCCGATCGGCGCCAAGAAGCCCATCAAGGTGGTGGCGGACCGCACCGTTGCCAATATGAGCGACTTCGTCTGCGGCGCCAATGAAAAGGACTATCACCTGACCGGCGTGAACTGGGGCCGCGACCTGCCGGAACCGCTCGTCGCCGACCTGCGCAACGTGGTGGCCGGCGACGCCTCGCCGGACGGCAAGGGCACGCTGGAAATCTGCCGCGGCATCGAGGTGGGCCATGTGTTCATGCTCGGCACGCGCTATTCCGAGTCGATGGGCGCCACCTTCCTGGACGAGAACGGCAAGACCCAGCCGATGCAGATGGGCTGCTATGGCATCGGCGTGACCCGCATCCTGGGTGCGGCCATCGAGCAGAACTTCGACGAGCGCGGCATCATCTGGCCGGCCGCCATCGCCCCGTTCGCGGTKGTGATCTGCCCGGTTGGCTATGACCGTTCCGAGGCCGTGAAGGCCGAAGCCGACCGCATCCACGCCGAACTGCTGGCAGCCGGCGTCGATGTGATCCTGGACGACCGCGGCGAACGCCCCGGCGCCATGTTCGCCGACTGGGAGCTGATCGGCGTGCCGCACCGCGTGGTGGTGGGCGACCGTGGCCTGAAGGAAGGCCGCGTCGAATACCAGGGGCGGCGCGACGCCGAGGCCACGCAACTGCCGCTGGCGGACGTGGTCGGGCACGTGCGCGGCCTGCTGTCCGCCTGAGCCCATGCGCGCCCCGGGCCGCAGCCTTGGCGCTCGCTGCCGTCATCTGCGCCTGKCGCAGGCCGGCGCGGCTTTGCTGCTTGTGCTCAGCGCGGCTGCGCATGCGGGCGCCCAGAAGGAAGAAGACCTGGCCGACTCCGTGCGCGGCGCGCTGGCCGCGGCCATCGCCGACAGCCGCCCGCTGCGCCCGGCTTTCGCCACCGGCGGCGAGCAGCTGGCCTACGTGAAATGGCTGGAGGAGATGTCGCACCGGCTCGCCGCGCGCATCCCCGAGCCGCAGGTGCGCATCGAGCTGATCGAGACCGCCTACTACGAGGCCAAGCGTGCCGGCCTGGAACCTTCGCTGGTGCTCGGGCTGGTGCAGGTCGAGAGCAATTTCCGCAAGTACGCGATCAGCGGGGCAGGCGCGCGCGGGCTGATGCAGGTCATGCCGTTCTGGTCGCGCAGCATCGGCGACGGCGATGCGCGCAAGCTGTTCCACCTGCAGAGCAACCTGCGCTACGGCTGCACCATCCTGCGCCATTACCTGGACCGCGAGCAGGGCGACCTGTTCCTGGCGCTGGGGCGCTATAACGGCAGCCGCGGCCGGCCCGARTATCCCCATGCGGTGCTGGCGGCGTGGAAGCGCTGGCAGTATTCCGAGGCCACCGTGACCGTGGCCGGCGAAGCCGATCCCGGCACGGCGGCGCGCGCGCGCGCGCTGCCGCCGGAGGCGCCATCGCGTAATCMGTTCTCGCCGCAGCGGCTGGCCAATCCCTCATGAGCACGCCTGGCACGACCGGTGGCGGCAGCGGCGCCGGCAAGCCCGGCTACGCCAGTTCCTCGCCGGACCTMGAGCGCTGGCTGCAGCGCCATATCGCGCAAGGCTTCGGTGCCGAAGCGCTGGTGCAGTCGATGTGCCAGTCGGGCTACGATCCCGCCTTCGCGCGGACCACGGTGGGTGTCGCGCTGGCGGCGACGCGCGGCGTGGCCCGGGGCGAGAGCGCCGGGGGCGAAACGGACACCGGCCAGTCCGCCGGCAAGMCGCAACCTCCTGCCGAGGCCCGCGATCGCGCCGCCAATTTCCCCGCCCGCAACGCCGCGCACCATGCCGGGCGCGACATCCCGATCCTGTTCGCGCTGTCCGCGCCGCGCGTGGTGCTGTTCCAGCAATTGCTGACCGATGCCGATTGCGACGCCCTGGTGGCGCTGGCGCGCGGCCGCCTGGCGCGCTCGCCGGTGATCAACCCCGACACCGGCGACGAGAACCTGATCGATGCGCGCACCAGCATGGGGGCGATGTTCCAGGTGGGCGAGCATCCGCTGATCGAGCGCATCGAGGACTGCATCGCCACCGTGACCGGCATTGCCGCGGAGCGCGGCGAGGGCCTGCAGATCCTCAACTACAAGCCCGGCGGCGAGTACCAGCCACACTACGATTTCTTCAATCCGCAGCGCCCCGGCGAGGCGCGCCAGCTCAGGGTGGGCGGGCAGCGCATCGCCACGCTCGTGATCTATCTCAACAGCCCGCCCGCGGGCGGCGCCACCGGTTTCCCCAAGCTCGGCCTCGAGGTGGCGCCGGTGAAGGGCAACGCGGTCTATTTCAGCTACCGCAAGTCCGACGGCACGCTGGACGAGCGCACCCTGCACGCCGGCCTGCCGGTCGAGGAAGGCGAGAAATGGATCGCCACCAAATGGCTGCGCGAGCGGCCCTACCGGACCGGGTGATGCCCCGGGCGATCTACCGGACGGCGCAAGGGCCGGCGGGCATGCAGCCCGGTCGCTACTGGTCCGACCCGGCCATGCCCTTCGTCGAAAGCCGCTGCGCCAGCGACAGCGGCGCGGCCTACCTGCCGCATACCCATCCCACCCTGTCGATCKGCGCCGTCGACGGCGGCCACAGCATGTTCAGCACACAGGCGGGAGCGGTGCGCCTGTCGCCGGGTGACGTGGTKGTCATCCCGGCCGGGCAGGTACACGCGTGCAACCCGGCGCCGGATGGGTGCTKGAGCTACCAGATGCTGCACATCGACCCGGCATGGGCGGCCGCGGCGCTGGCCGCAGGCGGCGTGGCGCCTKCTTTGCCGGCGGCGCTGGCGCGCGTGCGCGTCACCAGCGCCGCCGACACCTACGCGGGCCTGTGCGCGCTMAACCGCCTGCTGTTCTCGGCGGCGCCGGGCGCCCGCAAGGAAGCCGCGCTGGCCGGGTTTGTCGCGGCGCTGTTCGGCGG
>NZ_JBFTLQ010000051.1:0-59554 GCF_056396525.1 Cupriavidus sp. 05T41 | reverse complement strand
GACTGGCTCCCGAAACCTCGAATCCTTCATCCATGGCCAGGCGACAGATTCGCCGTCAAACACCCAAGGTGGGAGCCCGGTGCCTGAATTGGGCACGCCGGGATCTGTGCGGGGGGTGTCCAGCAATGGGCATTCCTACCGCGATATTCACCTCGGGGACCAACGGCGCCTCTCATGAGATATGAGGATGGGCGCAGAGGCACGCGTTGCCTCCCAATGTTTCCCCCCAGCATGCCCGCATTTCGCCGGCAGCTAACGCGGAGTTCGGGGTTGGATGGGCCTATGATTCCAGCCCGGGGGAGCAGGCAGAACTCATGGCTTCGCCCGTTACCCTCTACACCTCAAAGCCCATCCATTACCGATTGCGCCTCGCCGCCGGAAAGATCGTCGCTATACGAGTCAAACCTACGGCAACCGTCGGCGAATGGCTGCCAATGCAAACTCGGCGGGGAAATTCGGTTTGTTCAGGATGAGGGCGTAAAGCGCCCGCCCTCGCTCGCCGCCTTTGGGCTAGCCCTGGGCTAAACTGGGTCATCGGCGACTTGGCACCTTGCGACGGCAGAGCACCCAAGTCATTGAATTTCAAGAGATATTGCCGACTACCATTATCAACCAGTCGAAACCGACGAGAAGAAGTTAATGCCGATAATTATTCTCGTAACTAGAGCCTCCTCGTACGCGGTAGGGGCCGAGATGCGCAATATAGCCGCCATGCAGGTCCGGCCCAACTACTGCGGTGGTGATCCTCGTTGCTGCTTGGCTGCCAAGATCGCGAGCTGATTGCTAGCGAGCACAGCATGCGGGCTGACGGGGGCTACAGGGCACGTTGGGGCTTGAGGCCTCGCTGTGCCTCGTCCCAGAATCAATCGCATCATCTCGTGACGTTGTCCGCGATCTGTCGAGCGAGCCCGACATGAACGATTGTCAGCTCTCAGCTGTGCGGAACCGCAACGTCCATGGTTGCGACCCACGTTTTCGCCGTCCGCTTGTAGCGCTGCACGAATGCGTTCCGCCTGCACTTCGGTACCCACATTCACGATGCCAGCCCCCGCGTCCGCGCGGATCTGCCGCCGCGGCAGCGCAAGCGTTCGTAATCGCGGCACTCGAGGGGGATGGGCAGGGGACTCGGACGACTGTCGAGCCAGACATTCACCTTTGCTGAGCAGGTGGCGCGATAGCGCGATGCGCCCACACGCATGGATAGCCCGAGATGCGAAACCGGCATGCTAATCGCATGCGGGGCTCGGAACGCCTCGGTCGCCGGGGTGGCGGTAGCCGGCTTGTGCCGCGGTGCACCGAATGGTTGGGGCGGCAGCGTGGTACCCAGTGTGCTAGTCCACAGCAGAGCGGGAAATGCAGGAGCATTCGCCCAACCGCTGCAGCGACACCGTAGCCTGGCCGAGCAACTGCGACGAGATAGAAGCCGGAAAGGTCGTCCTGCAGGAGCTATGAGATCGAGGGTGCCTGGCTTCTGGCTGTTATCGACGTGGCCGCCCGTTCTGCCAGCGACAGATCCGGCTAGACAATGCTCGAGCGCATTTGGCTGCCATCAGCCTCGATGTCGTGTGCGAGGCGTTGGGCTGCGCGGCGGATTTCGGTCCAGCGTACCTGCCCGATGATCGACCGTTTATCGAGCGCTTCTTCGGTACGGTCACCGCAATACTCTCGCGACGGCTCCCCGGGGTGATACGAGGAAAGGATGCGGCGCAGGTCATGCTGAAACGTCTGCGCGATCCGGCCGACTCGTTCAAGCGGCTTGCAGTGGATTACTCGGAAATCGAGAAGGCCGGCCTGTTCGCGGAAACGGCGATTCGCGCATATCGGCTGTCGCCGGACCTGGGGGGGGGGCCTTCAAGTATTCGTCATGCCCGATTGCGGATTGCCAGCCAGCCTGGGACGGAACGCTGCTGCGCTCGTCGAGGATCACCTGTCTTTAGGCTACGACAGTGCACTGTACGGTCATGGCCGCCCTCGAGTCCCTAATGCCGGTAGCGGATGGCGTCGATTACCAAAGTGAGGGCCCTCGAGGATTGCCTGCGGCTTGGATAGTAGGCATGCAGCCCCGGGAATGCCGGACACCAGTTCTCCATGACACTGAGCAAACGGCCTTCACGCACGTGCGGGCCTGCGAGATCCGCGGGAACGAAAGCCAGACCGCAGCCGCTCAGCGCTGCATGAAGCATTTGATATGCGCTATTGAACGTGACTTGCCCGCTGACTCGCGCTTCTATCTCGTCCTCGCCATTGCGGAGTTCCCATGCGTAGATGCCTCCCCCGGCCAACCGGAGCGTGATGCAATTGTGCTTCAGCAGGTCCTGTGGCGAGGATGGAACCGGCCGTTTGTCAAAATAGGCCGGAGCGCCGACGATCATCATGGGTACGTCCGGCGTCAGCCTGACGGCAATCATATCCTTCGCGACCTGGTCGCCAAAGCGCACGCCGATGTCGAAGCGCTCCGCGACGATGTCCAGCATGCGGTATTCGGAATTCATTTCCACGCGCAAGTCCGGGTACTTCGGCAAGATCTCCGCCACGCGCGGCCACAGAACGGTATCGATGACGTGGTCGATGGCGGTGATCCGGATAGTGCCGCTCGGCTTATCGCTAAGCTCGCTCACCGCCTGGATCTCGGCTTCGATTTCCGCCAGGCGGGGTCCCACGTTCTCGATCAGACGATCGCCTGCTTCGGTGGGGGAAACACTCCTCGTGGTCCGGGTCAGAAGCCGGACGCCCAGCCGGGTCTCGAGTCCGCGAACGGCGTGGCTCAGCGCCGACTGAGACATTCCTAGCTTAGCGGCGGCCCGGGTGAAGCTGCGCTCTCTTGCTACTGCCAGAAAAACCAGAATGTCACTAATGTTTTCTCGCGCCATGACTGGTTGCAGATTGGTCTTGAAGATTGCGAACGTTGATCTTAACGGATTTCTTCGGCCCATCAGGCTTGACCGGCAGACAACGACGCTTGATTGATCAATCGCGTTCATAGGGGCATGCGGATCTATCGAGCCCAGGAAGCCACGTTTGCTCCTATGATGAGCACTGCTGCGGAGCGCGGCGAGGCCGCGTCTCTGTCTTCTCTGGTATCCGGGCGATTGCAGGCGGATACGACTCCCATAAGAATATCCCTTGATGGCGCATCGGCCACATTCCATGTGGAGCGACGACGCTCGTCTTGGTTTTGTGATCAAGAAAATGACAACTTCCACCATGCCGCAGGCATCCGGCAAGCGCCAGATTCAAAGCGCGGTAGGATCCATGGCGCTTTGCGTGGCCATGCTGATTGCGTCGGAGTTCATGCCCGTCAGTCTCCTTACGCCGATTGCGCATGACTTGCATGCGACCCAGGGTATGGCGGGCCAGGCGATCTCGGTGTCCGGACTGTTCGCCGTTGTGGCCAGTCTGGGGATCGTACCCGTTTCGGGGCGCTTCGATCGGCGCTATCTGTTGATGGGGACGACGACCCTCATGTTGCTGTCACTGGCAATGATCTCCGTGGCACCAAGCTTTCCGATGCTGATGACAGCGCGCGCCCTGTTGGGGGTCGCGATCGGCGGCTTCTGGGCCTTGTCCACGGCCACGGTAACTCGGCTGGTTCCGGCAGACACGGTCCCCAAAGCGCTCGGCCTGATCTATATGGGTAATGCGGTGGCGACGGCCTTCGCTGCGCCAATTGGCGCCTACGTCGGCGGCATGCTGGGATGGCGCGCCGTTTTTGCCGGTCTCGTGCCGCTGGTGCTGGCAAATCTGGTTTGGCAGGCGAAGAGCCTGCCCGCCATGCCGCCGCGGGCGCCGATCCCGCTTGGCAGGCTCTTTGGACTCCTCAAGCGCCCCCATGTAGCAGTTGGCATGATCGCGGTAATGCTGACTTTTGCTGGCGCGTTTTCCACATTCACCTACATGCGACCGTTCCTGGAGGCGGAAATGGGCCTGGGTTCGGATGCGCTGTCATTGCTGCTCCTGGGCTTGGGCATGGCCGGATTCGTCGGCACTTACCTGGCAGGGGCATTGCTGCAGAAGAATCATCTGTATCGGCTGTTGCGGTGTTTGCCTGTCGCGCTGGCAATGCTGACGCTTGGACTAATGGAATTGGGTCACCTGTTCTGGGGAGCCGCCACCATGATGGTCGGCTGGGGTGCCTTGAATTCGGCAATACCCGTGTGCTGGTCTACCTGGCTGGCAAAGGAAATCAGCGATGAGCCAGAAAGCGGCGGCGGTCTGATGGTGGCAGCAATTCAACTCGCGATAATGATGGGCGGGGCATTTGGAGGCAGCTTGCTGGATCACCTCAATGTGTCCGGTCCGCTGATTGGCGGAGCGATCCTACTCGTCCTGTCGGCCCTCGTTGTCGGCAACGGTACGCGTCTCGCGACCGTGGCGCCCAGGCTGAATACGGTTCCGTGAGAGACCGGCTCGACGCGAGGGCGCTGGTGCCATGCTACGCAGCGGGCGGCGATACCGCTGGCCGTAAGGGTGGGCGCAGCGCGTTTGCCGACGGCGCGCGTTAGCTAGTATGCCTACACCGACGGTGCTCGCGGCGAGTTCGCGATCCAGGAGGCGCTCGATGGCAAGAACGTCGAGTGGATGGAGCACGTCACCGATGAGCAATATCTCTCAGGGCCGCCGCGCGGCGTGGCAAACGGCTGGGTTGCGTCGATTGAATTTCTATTCCACCGAGAACGGAGCCTTATGACCTACTTTCCGAGAATTGCCGCGTGCGTCGCCGCCATGCAGGCTGCGGTTGCCTGCGCCGCTGATCTGCAGGCGGCCACGCCAGCGGCCGCAACCGCCCAGCAGATCGCACGCGTCGGCAGCCAGCCTTCGGCGGCAGGACCTGCCAACTACTTTAGCGGCCAGGCTCGGATCGACCCCGTCTGGCCTGCCGACAAGAATATCAATGCCTCCGGCGGCCTGGTGACCTTTGAGCCCGGCGCGCGCTCGGCCTGGCATACCCACCCTGCCGGGCAGCGCCTGGTAGTGGTCACGGGCGTGGGATTCACGCAGGAATGGGGCAAGCCCATGCAGGAGATCCGCCCCGGCGACGTGGTCTGGTGTCCTCCCGGTGTCAAGCATTGGCACGGCGCCGCGCCAACCACAGCGATGACCCACCTGGCCGTCACAGGCACGGACGATGGAAAGAACGTCACCTGGATGGAGAAAGTCACCGATGAGCAGTACAACGCTCGCTGAACCCCAGATGAAACGCCGCCACGCCGGCGTGCTCGCCGTGGCCCTGAGTTTGGGGCTGGCCACGGCACCGAGCCACGCTGCCCCGAACGCGCAGGAGTCCCAAGAAATGACCCACACACAAAGCACCGCACCAAGTCCGTCTGATACCCTCACTGCGCGGCAGCAGGCCATTGCACCTATCGCCGCCTTCGGCGCAGCGGGTGATATCGCCAAGCTAAACGTGGCCTTGAATCAAGGATTGGACGTGGGGCTGACGGTAACTGATGCCAAGGAGATTCTGGTGCAGCTCTACGCTTACGCTGGTTTTCCGCGCAGCCTCAACGCGCTGGCCGAACTGATGAAGGTGATTGAGGTCCGCAAGCAGCGTGGTATGCAAGACGCGCCGGGCGCCGTGCCCAGCCGCGCCGTGCCCAAGGGCGACGCGTTGCTGGCGGCGGGGACGGCCAACCAGACCAAATTGTCGGGCGCGCCGGTAAAGGGGGCGCTGTTTGATTTCGCGCCTGCCATTGGCGAATATCTCAAGACCCACTTGTTCGGAGACATCTTCGAACGCGACAACCTTGATTGGCAAAGCCGCGAACTGGCCACCGTAGGCATGTTGTCGGCGCTGCCAGGGGCCGAGTCACAATTGCAGGCGCATATGCGCATCAGCATGAATGTTGGGCTCACGGCTGGCCAGTTGCGCCAGCTCACCCAGGTCCTGGCCGACCGCGTGGATGCAGGGACTGCCGGCCGCGCGCGCGAGGCGTTGGCGCGGCACCTGGACTCTGCGTCCGGGCCAAAGTGAACAGGAAAGCCACAAGGAAAAGGCGGCGATCCGATGGGCGGACCGTCGCCTTCCTGGTGCCACATTCCGTAACTAGGTTGAATAATTATCGGGCTGCAGATACGGCGCAGGAGCGCGAAACCTCTGGAGGCGCTAGGTAGAACGTGCCGCGAGCCTGCAAACCGGAAAACGAGAAGGCGGCAGGGAAGGACCGCGCCTTCCCAAATCCAGGTCAGGCCGCCTGGGACGCGGTAGCCTCGGGATTCGAGGGTTTCACGTCACGGAAGCGAGTGCCTGTCTCTGCAACTTCCTGGAGAAGCCTGGCGGGGCGCCAGCGTTTCCCATACAACGCGTGCCACTTCGAGACTTCCCGATAGATGACAGGGGCACCGATGGTATCGGCCCAGAACATCAGACCACCTCTGTGCCGTGGGAACCCGAATCCAAACAGCCACATGACGTCGATGTCGCTCGATCTGTAGGCTTTGCCATCCTCAAGGATCTTGCAGGCTTCGTTTACCGACGCGAAGAGTACACGATGAAGGATCTCTTCATCGGAGAACTGGCGCTGGACGATTCCGAACTCCTTCGCGATATCGGCAATAACCTGCTTAACTACATCGTCCACGATCGGGGTACGGTCGCCGTTCTCATACCGGTACCAGCCGGCTCCCGTCTTCTGCCCCTTTCTGCCCATCTCGACCAAGCGGTCAGGCACGTGAAGCTTCCTGAACTCAGGGTCTGCTGCAGCGCGGCGCTTTCGGCCTTCGTAACTCACATCAAGGCCGGAGATATCGTTGACGGCGAATGGACCCTTCGGATACCCGAACTGCTCCATTACGCTGTCGATTTGCTCCGGAGTCGCACCCTCCTCAAGCATGAGCATCATCTCAGCCATCATGGGGGCGCGGCTTCGATTGGCGACGAATCCATCGCAAGATCCAGCCACAGCACAAACCTTGCCGATGGCGCGGCCCATTTCCATCGTGCGTGCGATAGTCGCGGGGACCGTTCGCGGCCCCTTTACGACCTCGCACAGCTTCATGACGTTAGCGGGAGCGAAGAAGTGTGCCCCGGCAACCTCGCCCGGGCGAGAAGTAGCATCGGCGATCAGGTCAATATCGATTGCCGACGAATTTGTGAGCAAGAGCGCGCCAGGCTTGAGCGCAGCATCCAGGCGACGGAACACGTCTTGCTTGACGTCCAGACGTTCAAAGACCGCCTCAATCCCGACGTCGCAGTCGGAAATCGCGTTGTACTCCTGGACTCCTTCGATAAGGACCAGGCGCCGATCCATCTCAGGCTGCGTGAGACTGCCTCTCCTAACTTTTGTGGCATAGGTGTCGGTGATGCGCTTCAGTCCAAGTTCCAATGCCTCAGCGCTTGTCTCAAGAACTTTGACGGGAATGCCTGCATCTGCAAAACACATCGCGATGCCACCGCCCATGGTGCCGGCGCCAATGATGGCAGCCCGTCTAATCGGCGCCATGCTCGATGTGACTACGTCGGGCACCTTTCTGGCCTCGCGTTCGGCGAAGAATGCGTAACGCAAAGCCTTTGCTTCGGGGGAGTTCTCAAGCTCTGCGAAGGCTTGCTCTTCAACAGCCATTCCTTCATCAAAGCTGAGCCGCGCCGCGGCCTCGACACATTCAATCGCCTTGCTGGGGGCGGGCAGCAATCGACCTTTCTTTCCTTCCGAGTTTCTCGCATCGGCAACAATGGTTCCAAGGTCCTCTTCCCTAAACTCGACGTTTCGATCTCTGAGACGGGGCAGGGGACGTTCGGCGGAGATCGCCTTCGCAAAGTCTATTGCTGACCGGCGCAGATCTCCTTGTGGTACCAATGTGTCTACGACCCCGATTCGCTCAGCCTCTTCCGCGCTGATGGGGCGACCGCCAACAATCATTTGAAGTGCCTTCTTCGGCCCCACCAGGCGTGGAAGCCGCTGTGTGCCACCACCACCAGGGATGACTCCCAATGTGACTTCGGGCAAGCCGAGCTTTGCACCGGCTGTGGCCACGCGGTAGTGGCAAGCCAGGGCGTGCTCGAGCCCGCCGCCCAGCGCATAACCTTGTATTGCTGCAACGACGGGCTTGGCACTGCTATCAATGGCGGCCGTGCTGGTACGGGTTGAGACCGAACGAGCTTGACCGAACTGGCGAATGTCCGCTCCGGCGATGAAGTTCTTTCCTTCCCCGATAAGTACGATGGCTACGACACTGTCGTCACCATTCGCTCTCTCCAACGAGGCGATCATTCCTTCTCGCATACCGGGAGCGAGCGCATTGACCGGTGGGTTGTCGACAGAAATCACCGCGATTCCGTCTTCCACACCATAGTGCACCAATTCTGTCTGTGTCATTCAGGCCTCTCTACTGTGTACATCACCGGACCGTTCTCTGTGCCGCCGGTTCAGGATAGGTTCCGGTATCAGCGGTTCTCTCGCGGGTACTCGAGGACAAGTGCTTCCAGCCCTTCCGAACCTGCCCGGATCGCGAACTTCTCTTCAGTAGGCTGGACGACGACCATAGACCAGAGAGGCAACTCCTCCGATTCGTGGCGGAGGCTGCCGTTGGCAACAAAGAGGTAGTACCCGGCGGCGCGCTTTGGATCTGGGCCTTCGATCTGCATGTCTGCGCCCAATCGAACCACACGCGCTCGCATACCGTCATCCTCATCGTCAAACAGCGTATCCCATGCAGCCTCCGTACGCGCCTTGAGTACGGGAGCAGTGGAAAAACGGACGGGTTCCGAATGCAGATGCCGACGCTTGCTTGGTTGCAACTTATCGCGATAGCCCGGCTTGTCCAGATATACCGGCTCAGAGTTTCCGGTGTACATCCGCATGGCGACGAACGACAAGCCGTGAGGACCGGCGGTAATCGGGCCGTACGCAGTGTGATGATCCTTGAACTGCACCGTCAACGGCTCGATCGTTTGCCCGCGAGTACCAATTGTTCCCGATCCGGCGACGAAGAGTTGGAACATCGTAACGCCGTGAAAGTGAGGAACGATCGCTTCATTCGCGTCAAGCTCAGACATCGTCGCCTGGGGGCCAACGCCGTCCGAGTTCGACGAGCGCGGACCAAAGAAAACCGTGCCCCAATGCCTATTGCCGGTACCAGGGGACACGATAACGCTGCGCTGTGCAAGCGCGTCGCTGCCGCTACGGGTGTAGATCATCTGCAACTCTCCATGGGTAAAAGACAGATCGCGCTTCTGCGCTGGTCGGCAAATCGCAGACCGTGCAATCATCCTAGCACGAGTTTTACCGAATAGCACAGGTTCCGACTAGTGGAACAGTGCGACGAGCCGCTTCCGCCACTACAGGTTCCGAACATCGGAACGTATTCCGAAAATATTGACGTGGGTCGAGGGCGGGTCTACAGTTCGCTTCATGGCGCCACTGCTTTCGATGCGGCGTCCCCACTCGAGAACCTGCAGGGATGACCCAGGCGTCGCGGGTTACACCACCATCACTTTGGGAAGTCCTCTCCCCTTACCGTATGAGCAAATTCAAGTTTCTTTTTGAGCCGCGGTCGATCGCTGTTGTGGGCGTTTCGGATGACGCTAACCGCCCTGGCTCGCAGGTTGTGCGTGCCTTGGTCAAGAATGGGTACGCCGGAAAGATCTATCCCGTGAACCCGAAGTACGAAGTATTTGACGGGCACAAGTGCTTCGCATCGGTACTCGATGTCGAGGAGGATGTCGATCTCGTCGTTATTGGTGTCCCAGCGCAGGCGGCCGTGGCAGTGCTTGAAACTTGTGCGAAGAAACAAGTCAAGTTTGTGGTGATTCTCAGTGGCGGCTTCCGCGAGAGCGGACCCGAGGGGATCGCATTGGAACAGCGGATGCTGAAGATTGCGCGAGAAGCCGGGATCCGCATCCTGGGACCGAACTGCCTTGGCTTTGCCAACATCCACGACGGCGTGTATGCGGCGTTCGGCAGTATCACTCGCGAGCCGAAGCTGAAGAAGGGTGGCGTATCGCTTGTCACACAAAGTGGCGGATTCGGCTACAGCATCGCGCTAGGTTGCGCTGCAGCCGGAATCGGCTTCAGGCACGTTCTTGCAACTGGCAATGAGAGCGACATCGATACCGTTCAGCTGATTGACGCGTTGCTCGACGATGAGGAGACCCGTGTCATTGTTGCGTACATCGAAGGAACTCGCGATGGACGGGCCCTCCTCGAAGTTGGCCGACGCGCACTGTCGATGGGGAAGCCGATTCTCCTGTGGAAGGCGGGCATTACCGAGCAAGGTGCCAAGGCTGCAGCCTCGCATACAGCGAGCATGACCGGAAGCTACGACTTCTATAAGGCCCTGTTCGCCCAGAGCGGAATCATCGAGATCCGCGAAATTCACCAGGCGGTCGACTTCCTCAAAGCCTTGGAAGGCAACAAGACCCCCGAGGGTACCGGCGTTGCGGTGCTCGGCGTGTCCGGTGGGTCCGCCATTGTATTCGCGGACGCCGGTGAGCCCGATGGCGTGATGCTCTGCGAACTGACGGAGGAGACGCAATCCCGTCTGCAAACCGTGATCTCAAGCATCGGTGCTGTCCACAATCCCGTCGATCTGACCGCCGGCTACTTCTCGCCGGCCAATCGTGACAAATTGGAAACTGTGCTGCAGGCCGTTCTGGACGATTCGAATGTCGATGCGGTATGCGTCAACCTTGCGACGACGGGGAAAGCGGGCTGCCAGGCAGCAGCGGAAGTCATGGCACGCGTCGTCCAAACGACGAGTAAGCCATTGCTGGTGTTCTCGTCTGCACCCCGAGATCTGGTCGGTGACGCGTTCGCTGTGTTCGAGTCCGCGCGGATCCCTGTCTTCCCGTCGCCATCCCGTGCCGCACATGCCATGGCGATGTTGGCGAACTACCGCGCAGCGCAACGTCGACAGCAACATAAGCCTGAGACTTCTCCTGGAGCGCGGGCGGCAACTTCGTCGGTGGCCGAGGCGGATCTGGCATCTCTATCCGAGACCGATGCCAAGCGAATCCTTCGTCAGGCCGGAATTCCCGTCTCCAATGACGTCATTGTGCACAGCAGCGAGGAAGCAGACATCTTTGAAAAGATGCGAGCGCCTCTGGTCGTAAAGATAGTGTCCCCGGATATCGCCCACAAGACTGAGGTGGGCGGCGTAAAGATCGGCATTCGGACGCGTGAGGAACTCGCGACGGCGATCTCCTCCGTCTTGGAAAACGCAAAGCAGAAGGCACCGAATGCTCGCATTACCGGGGCGCTCGTTACCGAAATGATTCAGGGCGGCTTCGAGTTGATTGCCGGCGTTGTCAATGACCCGGTATTCGGCCCGGTCGTGGTCGTAGGGGCGGGCGGTATCTACGCCGAGTTGCTTGGCGATACCGCGTGTCGAATTGCGCCCTTCGACGTGGAGACGGGGCGCGAGATGATCAACAGTCTTAAGTGCCGGCGAATCCTGGCTGGTGCCCGCGGTGGCAAGCCTTTGGACACCGAGGCGGCCGCAAAAGCCCTGGCTGCCCTGTCGCAGTTCGCGTGGTCCAACCGCGAGCGCGTAGCGGAAGTTGATATCAACCCGCTGTTTGTACTTCCGGAGGGAGTTGTGGCTGCAGATGCTGTGATTATCCCTGTAACGCCGTCCGTTTCCGAATGACGGGCCAACGGTTTCTTGATGGGGAATGAGGATAAGACAATATGACTGAAGTACTGATGGAGACACAGTCGCTCCCCGTGACCTTCGTACCGAACGGACCCACCCTTGACGTGGGTTCCACGGAGCCGATACTCCAGGCAGCTATGCGGAATGGCTATCCACTTCCTCACAGTTGCAGAAACGGAATCTGTGGCTCGTGCAAGGCACGCATTGTGGCTGGCGAAGTAGACCATGGAGAATCGTCGGCATCTGCGTTGAGCGAAAAGGAGCGAGGGGATGGATATGCGCTGCTTTGCCAGGCAACGCCCAAGACGCCGGTGACAGTCGAATGTACGATACTGGAAGAGACCAAAGGCATTCCATTCGTTCGACTGCCATGCAGAGTCCACGAGCTGGAAAAATTGGCCGATGACGTCATGATGATTCGGCTGCGCTTGCCGGCAAACAAGACCCTGGAATTTCTGCCCGGCCAGTACATCAATATCGTCGCACCCGGCGGCATTCGCCGTAGCTTGTCGGTCGCCAGCGTTGATGCGGGCGATGGCGTTATCGAACTGCATCTTCGCAACTACGGCGGCCCGTTCAGCAAGCTCGTCTTTCAGAACATGAAGACCAACGACTTGCTACGTATCGAGGGCCCACAGGGAGCGTTCTTTATCCGGGAAAAGAGCGTCAAGCCGATTATCTTCGTAGCAAGTGGAACCGGTTTCGCGCCCGTCAAGGCGATGATCGAGAGCGAGGCGCGCAAGAAGCACGGCCGGAAGATGACGCTGTATTGGGGTGGACGGCGCCCGCAAGACCTCTATCTGGCGCAACTCGCTCAGGAATGGGTCACGAAATTTGGGCTGACATACGTTCCCGTTGTATCAGACGCTCAACCTGCGGACAACTGGAATGGGCGGACCGGTTTTGTGCACCAGGCTGTCATGGAGGACTTCCCTGATTTGTCGGGGCACCAAGTCTATGCGTGCGGGGCTCCGGTAGTCGTGCAATCGGCCCGTGATGACTTCACGGCGACTTGTCAGCTACCGACGGACGAGTTCTACGCAGACATCTTTGTACCTGGTGGGGTCAAGGGATCCTGACGGGCGCATACCAGAAACGGACGAGAGAGACACAATGGAAGCACGAGAGGAAAACCTCATCATCGAGCTCAAGGACGAGCAACTCGTCATTACCATCGACAGGGCGCAGAAGGCGAATGCCTTGACGGTGGCGATGATGCAGGCGATTGCCGGGACGATTCAGGAGAGTGCCAAGGATGCGTCAGTGAAATCCATCGTCCTCACGGGCAGCGGTGAGAAAGTCTTCTGCGCGGGCGTTGATGTCCGCGAACTGCCGCCGGATGGAGATATCGCGAAACAGAAGGAGCGGCGGTCGCTGGCTCTTGCCGCATTGCAGGACACTGTTCTGGATACAGGAATTCCAGTGATTTGCGCCCTGAACGGGATCGCCAGCGGAGCGGGTGCAATGGTTGCGCTGCTAGCCGATGCATGTGTCGCTGCGGACAGCGCTGCGCTGTCGCTTCCTGAGATTGACCTTGGAATTGCCACCTTTTCCGGGGCAAGCATGCTGGAAGCGATTGGCGGGCGGGCTCTGGCCAAAGACATGATCCAGAGCGGACGGCGCATGTCTGCAAATGAGGCTATTAGTCGAGGACTGATCAACACGGTGACCTCCGCTAATGAGCTTGTTGAGCGCGCCCTCAAGGAGGCCAGGAAGCTTGGTGAGCGTGATAGGGCGGCCTTCGCCAATAACAAGCGATGGCTCAATCGGAAGATCAAGGTAGCAATTGACGAAGCACGTGCCGAGCACGCCATGCATCGACAGGCTGCAGCGCGGTAATTGCCCAACGAGCTGCAAAAGACAATGCGCATATTGTGAGGACGGAAAGTGGCAGACCTTGAGATTGAAATCGTTGACCGCGTCTTGGTGGCGCGGCTCAACCGGCCAGAGAAGAAGAACGCGCTGAGCGAAGAGATGCTTGCACTATTGCGCGAAGCTCTCCGCGATGCGGACCATGATCCCGGCATTGGTTGCGTGGTGATTACAGGCGCTGGAGATGCGTTCTGTTCCGGCGGGGACCTTGGTCGCCGCTCTGCCGAGGCTGGAGACCCCACGCCGCTCGAGCGCAAGCAGCGACTTCAGAACGTGACGCACCAGGTCGCGTTGGCCATTGAGGACTTCGAGAAGCCCCTGATAGCGGCTATAAATGGAGCGGCCGTTGGCGCTGGCATGGATTTATCGCTCCAGTGCGACCTGCGATTCGCGGGAGCATCGGCTCGCTTCGCCGAAGCATACGTCCGCGTCGGGCTGTTGCCGGGGAATGGGGGTTGTTATCTATTGCCGCGGCTGGTTGGGCCTTCCAGGGCACTAGAGTTGCTTTGGACTGGAGACTTCGTGTCGGCCGAAGAGGCTCACCGCCTTGGGATCGTCAATCGCGTGTTTCCGGACGACAAGCTGTTTGATGAGACACTTGCGTTCGCAAGCAGGCTTGCCGATGGCCCGCCGATTCAACTCAGGGAGATCAAGAAGCTGATGTACCAAGGTCTCCGCACGGACTTCCGCACGAGTCTCGAATCCGTGTCTGCGCACATGGCCGTCATTCAGTCGACCCGGGATTACAAGGAGGCAATCCAAGCGTACAAGGAGAAACGGAAGCCCAAGTTCGAAGGCTTCTAGGAACTGCGCAAAGGAACCAGCCAATCCAAACGGAAGAGCACCCCTCAGACAATCTGATCTGAACGGCGACTCGAATAACGATACCCCGACAAAACCCGATTGGAGGAGACGCCATGACTAAACGATCCGCCCTCATTTACATCGCAGGTTTGGCTTGTGCATTCGGTGCGCTTTCGCAGGCGCAGGCCCAGCAACCTGACTATCCCAACAAGCCTATTCGCATGATTGTAGGCGTCGCCGCCGGCGGAGGCGCAGACTTCATTGCGAGAATCTTGGCGCAGGAGGTTGGAAAGAGCCTTGGCCAGCCTATCGTAGTGGAGAACCGACCTGGAGCTGGGGGTAACATTGCTGCCGAGTTTGTCGCAAGGTCCCCCGCGGACGGGTACACGTTGCTCATGGCAAACTCGAGTCACGCCATCAATGTGAATCTGTACCACAACCTCCGATTTGATGCGCTGAAAGACTTCGCTCCCATCTCCCAGGTAACCGCGAACTATTTCTTTCTGGCTGTCAACCCGGCAGTGCCAGTCAAATCGGTGGCAGAGCTGGTGGGCTATGCGAAGTCCAAGAACGGTGCAATGAGCTATGCATCGGCCGGGAACGGACAGGGTGCCCATCTTGGCATGGAGTTGTTCAAGAAGGTGGCACACATGGATGCGGTCCACGTGCCGTATAACGGAACGGCTCCGTCACTTGCCGCAGTTCTTGGTCACACGGTCGATGTTGCGTTGTTGACCCCACCAGCGACGCTGCCCAACGCCGCTGCGAAGAAGCTGCGCGTGATCGCGGTAACTGGTCCGCGGCGGTCCGCTTCACTTCCGGATGTGCCGACGATTGCGGAGTCGGGCTATCCTGGCTTTGAAGTTAACAACTGGCAGGGCCTGCTGGCTCCTGCGGGGACGCCTGCAGACATCATCGCAAAGTTAAATCAGGCAACAGTCAAGGCACTCAAACAGCCTGCAGTTGTGAAACAGTTAGAGACCGCCGGTACCGAGCCGGTGGGGTCCAGTCCGGAAGAGTTCAAGCGCTTCCTGGCCGCCGAGGTTTCGAAGTGGGGTAAGGTCATCGAGCAGTCTGGTGCCAAGGCCGACTGAGCGCCTGCAATCCGCCACCAGGCGAACAACATCTACACACTAGTTCTAACCATGATGGAAGCGTCACAGTCGCAATTGCAAAGTTCTCCTGCAAAGGTCGTAGGCTTCATTGGGCTGGGCGCCATGGGCGGGCCAATGGTGCTTCGCCTGCTTGACCAGGGATTCGCGGTCTACGTGCATGACCTGAACACGGAAGCGCTGGACGCCGCAGTTCAGGCTGGCGCTTTCCCGTGCGATGGAGCTGCGGAGGTCGCGAGTCGTGTGCAGCTTATTTTCACCTGCCTGCCATCGCTTCGTGCACTCGAAGCTGTCTTCTTCGGCGATCGGGGTGTGGTGCACGGTAAATCTGTTCGCGTAGTGGTCGACCTCTCCACGACTGGCCCAGAGTTTGCCCGGGAGGCCGCGCAGCGATTCGAACAGTCCGGAATTGCGCTTCTTGATGCACCCATTACGGGGAACGTTGTTACCGCTGGGAATGGCAAGCTCGGCATCATGTGTTCCGGCCCTGCAAAAGCCTTCTCGCTGGCGGAGGCCGCCATGCTACCGCTGGCAGGCTCTACTCTGCTGTATCTGGGGGAGAAGACCGGAAGGGCACAAACGCTGAAGCTTCTGAATAACCTTGTCTCGGCGTCTGGCATGGCTGCAACCTGCGAGGCATTCGTGCTGGGGGTCAAGGCGGGCCTGGATCCGGAAGCAATGCTTGATGTCATCAATTCAGGTGCTTCGAGCACGAACGCCAGTCGAAACAAGTTCAGGCGTGCAGTCCTCGGGCGATCCTTCGACTACGGGGCGCGGATGGCTATCACCGCCAAGGACATCACCCTCGCGGTCGAGGAAGCCGGAAACTTCGGTGTGCCAACCTGGGTATCGCGATCTGTGCAGCAGCTTTGGCGGTACGCGGTTTCCCAGGGCGGTGCAGAACGCGACGGTACGGCGCTGATCACCTATCTGGAGCCTTGGGCTGGCGTTACGGTGAAAGGGGCGGCAGAAAGCACTTCGCCGGTGAGTTCCGCAGGTTCAGAGGAACGGAAGGCGGTCTTCGGGAGCGTCGCCGTGGTTTGCTGCCCGGAGAATCTCGATACTTGGACGGCAAAGTTGAACGCAGCAGGATGGGGATTTGACGTAAGCGCCGGACCTCTGGAAATAGCGGGCACATCTGAATCAGACCGGAGCCTTGAAAGGCGCTCCTGCGTTGTCGTTGTGGCTCACGAAAATGACGTCGGGGGAACACTCTCGTCATTGCTGGTTGGCGGCTCCGAAAAGTGGTGTGTGCTAAATACGTGCATGGTGCCAAGGGAAGTGGCGGTAGAACTGGCCACACAGTTGACGAACGCCGGGCACTATTACCTGGATGCACCTATGGTGCCCGCCTGGGCTTCAGCCGCGGAAGCGGGTTGGAGGGCTGTAGTTGGCGGAGATGGGTCTGCCCTTATCCATATAACTCCCATGCTGGATGCGGTCGCCTCAAAGATTTGTCATTTTTCGAGCCGCGCAGGCGACGCTCAGCTGATGGTTGCTATTGACGAGGCTTTGTCAGCGACGCTTCTTGCAGTTGGTTGCGAATCTTACGTGACCGGCGCAAAAGCAGGGCTTGAGCCACTCACCATGGCAAAGATCCTCGGCATCGAAACGGGTCGGACAACGGCGAGTGCGACCATCATCCCCGAGCAGGTTGCAACCCGAAAGTTCGCGTACGGTAAGTCGATCGAGGGTGCGCATCGGATGCTCCGCTTTGTCTGCGACGAGGCTTCCAGCTTGGGCGTGACGCCGTGGGTGTTTGAGTCAACCAGACTGCTTTTCGGACTTGCGAATGCTCAACAGGCGTATGGCGACGATGTGAGTGAACTGATTCGATACTACGAGGGCTGGGCTGGCGTGGAAGTGCGCCAAGGACTCTCGGAAATCAAAACTGAGCAGACGCAAGGCTGACCAGGGTCGTGGCAGACTCGCTCCCTTGTGCTGACTAACAGCAACTCTCTCCGTTCTCCCTATCTCATGTCCTACGTACCGGAATTCCGCGGGAATATGCCCCGCTCACTCGATGAGCTCGCCGCTTGGGTTTCGCCGCTTCGTGAAGAAGCCATCGAGCCCGAGCTACCAATTATCGATCCGCATCATCATCTGTTTGACGACGAACGCGGGCGGTTTCTTGCCGATGAACTCCTGGCAGAGATCGAAGCGGGAACGAATATCGTTGGAACGGTCTTCGTTCAATACAAGTCCTCTTACCGTAAGGATGGCCCAGAGCCGCTGAAGCCTGTTGGTGAAGTCGAGTTTGCAACCAGGATTGGTGAGGAATGTGAAATGCTTGGCGGGAAGCTAGCCAAGTTTTGCAGTGGCATTGTCGCTCATGCCGACCTCATGCTTGGTGACGAGGTCGAGCAGGTACTTCAGGCCATGGCCGTTGCGGGCAAGGGAAGGCTGAAGGGGATTCGACACGGCGCGACCTGGGATGCCGGCGCTGCGGGGTATGGTCGCAGCTTTGCCCCGCGCCATGTGATGCGAGAGGCGCGGTTCCAAGATGGTTTCGCACAGTTGTCTCGCTACGGACTCGCGTTTGATGCTTGGCTTTTCTATCATCAACTGGATGATCTCGTCATGTTGCTGGAGCGTCATTCGGAAGTCAGTGTGGTGCTCGACCACTGCGGCGGCATTCTTGGCTTGCCGCCTCATCTCGACCGGACGGCGGTATTCCGGGAGTGGCGTGCGAAGCTTCAGCGCCTGGCCCAGTTTCCCAACGTGACGGTAAAGGTTGGTGGATTGGGCATGCTCTATACAGGGTGGGACTTTCATGTGCGCCACGCGCCACCTACGTCATTGGAGCTGGCTGGCGCGTGGAAGCCCTATGTTCTCGAGTGCATTGAGACATTCAGTCCGGGCCGTTGTATGTTTGAGAGCAATTTCCCGGTCGATAAACAGAGCTGCAGCTACACCTCCCTCTGGAACGCATTCAAGCGGATCGTCCAGGGTTGTTCCGCCGCCGAGAAGCGTGCCCTGTTTCACGACAACGCGTTTCGCGTGTATGGACTCGGAAGCGGACACCCCGAGCACGCATGCTAGCGGGGGTGGCGCCTGCCGCTACTTGCCCGGTGTGCGCTGGTGTACCATGTCGGCATTCATGTTTCTGACGGGATAGTTTCCTTATGATGCGTTCGGTGCAGCGTATTCTCGCCGTTTTTGAAAGTTTCTCGGCCGACCGGAGCAGCCTGTCGTTGCAGGAGATCGCCGACCGCATAGAGTTGCCCAAGTCGACGACGTTTCGCATCGTACAGAGCCTCGAACAGGCCGGCTATCTGGTACGACTCGAGGACCAGGAATATTGCCTCTCTTTCCGTTTCACGCAACTCGCTGGCTTGGTTAAGAGCACGTTGGGGATAAGGGAAATCGCGCGCCCGGTCTTGGTTGAGCTTGCTGAAAAGACGAAAGAGACGGTGTCAATTCATACGGTGAACGGTCAGAACCGCGTCTGCATCGACGCGGTATCAACGGGGGCGTCGCCTTTGCGTGCAGTTGTGCAGGCGGGGGAGCAGGTTCCCTTGCTCGCGGGATCGGCATCCAGGGTCTTAATGGCTTATATGGATAAGTCGGAGCTCAACCCAATTGTTACCTCGGCTGCGCGGGCACTGAAGAAAACGAAGGCAGAACTTTTGTCAGAGTTGGAAGACGTCCGGGAACACGGCTTCTCTGTCTCTCATGGCGAAAGGCTGCTTGGTATTTCTGCTGTATCGGCGCCGATTAAAGATGTGAACGATCAGGTGCTCTATTGCATCTCCGTCGGTGCCCCGACGGTACGGATGCAAATGCATGAGAAGGAGTTCACGAAGCTGGTGATCTCCGCTGCGGCAACCATTTCTCGCCAGTTTGGCGGACGCGCCTGAAAGGTCTGGCGCATAGGTACGCGCCAGACCTTCCACCTAGTACAACGAGCCTACCATCCCGCCTTCGACCGGAACTGTGGCGCCGTTGATGAATCCCGCTTGCACCGACGCGAGGAACGTCACAACGGAAGAAATTTCCTCTTGCGTCCCCAGCCTGCCAAGTGGTGTCAGTCGCTTGCGGGCCTCGGTTTGTGATGCGCTATAAGCCGAGACTGCATTTCGATGCGACGTGTCAATTAGCGCCGGCGCAACACAGTTCACAGTGATACCGTGCTGCCCGACCTCGTTTGCCAGGTGCTTCATGTAGGCGGTGACACCTGCGCGAAACACGGTGGACAGACTGTGATGGGGCATCGGCTGCTTCACAGAAGCTGACGTTACGGCAACCAGGCGCCCCCAGCCACGCTGAGTCATTCCAGGCAGTACAGCCGAAACTACCTGAATGACGCTTAGCAATTGGTTCTCATAAGCCTCATGCCAGCGAAGCGGATCGTTCTCGTCAATGGTTGTGCGGATGGGGTTCGGAGGCCGGGCAGTGTTCAGGACGACGATGTCTGTGCCTCCCATTTCCTTTTGAAGCGTTGACGCCAGACGTGCGACGTCTTCCGTGGACGTCATGTCTCCAACAATGGGTACCGCCTGGACGCCGTAGGTGCGCTCAATTTCCTTGGCCACCTCGCCCAATTTATCCGCCGAGCGGGCGAACAATGCGATATTCGCGCCCTCGGCCGCGAGAGCGTGGGCAATGTTCCGGCCCATGCCACCGCTGGATGCGGTTACGAGGGCTGTCTTGCTTTTGATTCCTAGGTCCATATCTCACTCGCATCCGTTCGGAACAATGCTTACTCGGTGACAATGACTTCGTCACCGCTCACGGTGAAACGATGCGGCATATCTTCCGACACCCACTCCATGTAGCCAACAATCTCGTCGAAGCGCTTGTCGTCGCGACGCAGTACTTGAGGGCGATAGCGATCGTCAAACGTCATTGGCAAGAATGACACCTGCAGAATGCCATGTTTGGACACTTTCGCCTTGGCCAGCAGCCCCTTCGTGCAATCGCGACCATAGGGCATGAGCGGGTACGCCGGGTCGAGGTCCGTGTGATTTCGTACGGCACCGTGAGCCCAGGCCGGTTCGCTTGTCCACGAAGGTGCCGCAAACGACTTCGTCATGGCGAAAACACCCAGGCTATAGAAGATAGCCTTGCCTCGGTAGACCTCGATGGCCTTGGGAAGGTGTGGCGCGTGTCCCACCACCAAGTCTGCACCAGCGTCGATTGCTGCATGGGCGACAGCGACCTGATAGTCGGCAACAACGCGCGGCAAGCGAATGACGCCAGAATGAAATGCGAGAACGACGATGTCAACTCGCGAGCGCAGCGCCCTGATGTCGTCGAGCAGCAGCGCTAGATCGCCTTCATCGGGCTTCGTGCGAATTCTGACTGGTTGATGCGGGCCGCGGGTGTCGTATGTCGTATGGATGCGAATATTGACCACCCCCGGCTTATCCGGACCAGCATCGCTTCCTACCGCTGCGACGGACGTATAGCCAAGGTATCCAACCCTTACGCCATTCTTCTCAACGATCGCTGCCTCGCGTGCTTCTGCCAGATTGCGTCCCGCACCGGTCACTTGTACGCCGTGGGAGTTCAGAAGCTCGCGTGTATCAACCAATGCCTGAGGACCCGCGTCGTAACTGTGATTGTTGCCCATCGTCACGGCATCGAACAGCCCATCGGTAAAGATCCTGGCCATCTCCGCTGGTTGGCAAACCTGAGGTGCATGATCGGATTTGACGCCTTTGCTCGAGTAAGTACGCATGCAATTCACAAATCGCATGTCGGCATCCTGAAGCACTGGCTTCACTAGCTCCGTGTACCCTTCGATAGGGTAGCCTTCCGCGGCTCCATGGGTGGGGCCACAGTCTCCGGCAATCAAAATGGTTGAAATATTGGACACAATGTCTCCTTCCATATTGCTCTTCTCTTCCACCGATCTGATGTGCGGCTCGCAAGGCCGATAGTTTCATTCCGTGGAACAGGTTGTAAAAAATGCAGATGAATCATAGCATTCAAAGATACGTGCTATTGCAGTGAGACCAGTCCAGACCAGTACTGCATCTGACTTCCCTCTGTGCTCACGTCGTACTTCCGGAGGAACTCGAGTTGCCCCTCGTCTCGAATGCGGAATACCGAGAGCGCGGCGGGAACAATCTCGATCGCTCCGTTGACTCTTGTCCCAAGAGGCTTCACGCTCGCGGCAACTAACAGTCGACCGGTCGGATCGCAAGAGAATGTCCGAACATGAAACGACTCCGTGTCGATGTGCTGGAGAAGAGAGGGGAGTCCCGTCTCAGAATCAATCTGATACGCAGCGATGTTGTTCTCGCCCGAAGTGAACACGCGGACGCCGTCGCACTCCACGCTGCCATCGGCGCGGTTCGCGACATAGACCCAACGCCCGCTAGGGTGCACGTGGATGGGTCCTGCAAGCTGTCGGGCGTGTATCTCCTGGGGGGCGTGGAGCGTTGGCAGGGTGCTGAGCGGCCGCGGTTCAATGAGGTTGTCTTCGATACGAAACGTGTGAAGACAATTTGTGCGTTCGTCAGACGCGTAAAGCCATTTGCCGGAAGGATGAAAGTCGATATGCCGCGGGCCAAATCCGAATCCGCGGTTGGGGGCCACTACCTCATGGGCAGTAAGCTGGCCGTCATCAAGGGTAAAGCTCCTGAGGGCCCCGGGCTCCTCCGGACGATCCTTCGTGCTGTTGTTTCCGCGGTCGATCAAGAGGGCGGCCTCGCCGGAGGGAAACGCCATGACCTGGTGTGGATAGATGCCGAAGTTGGCAGAGGTGGCTTGCCCGATCCTGGCGCCGATCGAGCCGTCGGCTTCGATGCAGTCGACCGTGACCCCCGTTTCCGGAAAATTGTGCGCGCATAGAATATATTTTCCCTTCGGGTCCACGCACATGTGAACGGCGCGGTCCGGCAGGATTCTTGGCGAACCGAGCGGTGTCAGCCGGCCATCTTCTTTCATGCGGTAAGCGGCGACATGGCTGTAGTCGGACTTGATATGAGGTCCGCTGCTACTTGTCGTCACGTAGAGAACATTCAACGAAGGGTGACGCCAGGCGTATTGCACGCGGGACATGGCCTGAATCGATTCTTGCTTGTCTAACGTCCCCGCATCCACGTTCACGCGGTACCGTGTAATGATGTCGTCTACTGCGCTATAAAGAACAACGGCTTCTCTCATGGTTACTCCTGTCGCGATGTTGGGAAACCAGCTGGCTTATCGAGGCGCCGGAGCAAACATCGGTACGGAGATGCCGGACTCTGAAAGCTTGAAGACGACGCTGACTCGTTGCCCAATCTTCACCGTGTCCAAGTCTGTATCGACAATGTTCGTCATCAGGGTGGGCCCATCGTCCAGAGTCACATAGGCGATGCAATATGGCGCGCCGGCTCCGCGACGAGTAACGCTATACGTGTAGATATGGCCTTTGCCAGTCGACTGCGACCACCTGACGTCGGCGCTCCAGCAAAACGGACAAATGGCACGCGGATAGTGGTGAACTCTGCCGCAACTGTCGCACGCCTTAACGAGAAGTTCGCCCTTGGCTGCGGCTTCGAAGTACGGTTCATCCCCAGGGTTCAGGGCTGGATCCGAGATTTTGCGATCTGCAGGGATGGTCGACATTTCTTTACTCCCGTTCCAGGATGACTGTGGCAGCGCCATGCCTGTGACCGATGGCGCCGCCGATGCCCGTAGCCAGCGCAAGCTTGCAATTCGGGACTTGCACGCTCGGATGTGCTTCACCGCGAAGCTGACGCACGGCTTCGATGATCTTTGTAATACCACCGCGGTTTGCGGGGTGGTTGTTGCAGAGACCGCCGCCGTCGGTGTTGAAAGGCAACTTCCCGGCGCCTGCAATCAAGTTCCCGTCTGCAACGAACCGTCCACCGGTGCCTTTCTCGCAGAATCCAAGATCTTCGAGCTGTAGTACGACAGTGATGGTGAAGCTGTCATAGATTGACGCGTACTGAATATCGGAGGGGCGGACGCCAGCTTCCTCAAACGCCCGGGGGCCAGTCCATGCCGCGCCGGTGTACGTGAGATCGATGTCCCCCCCCATTTGGTGCTTGGTGGTTTCTGCGCTGCCGATAACCCTGACGACCGGCCTTTTGAGTGTCCTGGCAATCTCCGGGCGTGCCACGATGATGGCGCCACCGCCATCACTGACGACGCACGAATCGAGGCGATGCAGTGGATCTGCAATGAGCGGGGAAGCAAGAACTTCGTCAACCGTTACCACGTTTCGCAGCATCGCATTCGCGTTGTGCTGGGCGTGATGAGAGGCCGCAACTTTAACCCAGGCAAGTTGCTCGCTCGTCGTGCCGTACTTGTGCATATGCAGCATTGCACACATGGCGTACAGGTTCAAGGTGACTGGGTTGTAGGGCATTTCAAATGGAGCTTCAGGCATATTTGTGCCGCGCACCCGCACCTGAGTTCCAGAAATTCCCTCCGAGTTCGGCCGACCCGCAAGCGTGATCAGCGCCACATTGCATTTGCCGGCAGCGATGGCTTCCGCCGCATGTGCCACATGAGCCAGATAGGAGCATCCGCCCATGTCGGTCGAGTCGACGTGGCGGAGCCTGTTCAGGTTCAGATAGTTGGCCATCGACCAAACATTTGCCCCTGGGGCATCCCCAGCGCAGAAGTAGCCGTCTACGTCCTCACGCGTCAGCCCCGCGTCCTCGATCGCTCCTTTCGCCACCTCTGCGTGCAGCTGCGCCACGGAATGCAAGGGCGCTTTGCGCAAGGGGTGCTCGTATGCGCCGACGATACAAGCCTTGCCTCTGACACTCATTTTTGTCCTCCTCAACACATCCTGAAAATTCGTCTTGCGGTTCCGATCAGTGGAATCTATGCTAGCCACTAGAACACATGATAGCATCGGAACTGTGGTTGTGCTGGGAGTATCCGTTCGGGTGCACATCGCAGCACCATGTGTTTTTCTGGGAGCAGTGGCCGGATTGCCGCTGGCATCAACCCGGATATCGAAGCCAAGGAGAGTAGTTGTGGAAGACGTTCAAGCAGGTCCGGCTGAATTGGTAGGCGCTGGAGTGGAGTTCAAGGTGTGGCAATGCGCCTTGTGCGGATTTATGTACGACGAATCTGTGGGTATGCCGGACGAGGGCATCCTTGCTGGCACACGCTGGGAAGACATTCCTGATGATTGGCGTTGCCCTGAATGCGCAGTCGGCAAAAGCGACTTCGAAATGGTAGAAATCTAGGAACACAGCCACGGCGATGCGCAGTCAACGGTGTGCGCATTCCTGGCCATTGGAGCGAGACCATGAGAGATGCGCCGACCTCGTTGAGATCCCTGTTCGAGAAATGGATTGGCAATGGCAACCGCGTCGCGACGCGCGTTATTCGGGGACGCCATCCGATCCAGGGAACAGGGTGCGTTGAAGTTCAGTTTGAGCGTGCGTCAGAACTGCATTCGATTTGGTTCTTCCGACATGAAGACGGTTCGTGGCGGGTCTTTCCCCCGTCTCCCGGTCGCCTGCAAGCAGCTCTCATCGCTTCAGAAGCACTCGTTTAAGCGAGCACAGATGGAACTTAGACAACTGCGCTATTTCGTCAGTGTGATCGAGCATCGAAGCATGGGGAAGGCGGCGCTCGACCTTGGCCTCGTGACATCGGCGTTGAGCCAGCAAATCAGCCGTCTGGAGGGTGAACTTTGCACACGCTTGTTGCAGAGAACGTCGACAGGTGTTGTTCCGACCGATGCCGGCCTCGCTTTCTGGCGCCAGGCCCAACTTGCACTGCGACACGCTGATGCCGCCGCAACTGCTGCCCGGCACGCTCGGCTTACCGGATACGTGAGCGTAGGACTTGCTCATAGTACTGCCGGAATTGTCGGCGTACGCTTCATGCAGGCGATGCGCAGCCGCTATCCCGACGTGAAGGTCAGAATTGTCGAAAGTCTTTCCGGCTATTTGTCGAATATGCTCAGCGCCAGGCAGATCGACTTGGCGGTGCTCTTTCGCGAGGAACCGTCACAGCGCTGGTGCAGAGTGCGGCTTCTCAACGAGAGACTGTTCTTGATTGGATTGCCAGACTTGCTCGGTATTCCCTTGGGCGAGAACGCCACCATCAATCGAGCCGCCGCCCTTACGCTGATTCTTCCAAGTGGTTCTCACGGCTTGCGATCGCTGCTTACCCGATGTTTCGAACACGCTCGAGTAGAGCCAAATGTGGTGGCGGAAGTTGACGGACTCAGTTTGCTAATGCGCGCGGTTAAAGCCGGAATGGGGGTAACAATCCAGCCTGGTTCCTTGCTGGCACCGGGCTCCCATGCGGAGTTGAGCAGTGTGCAACTCGGCGATGAAGGCGCTCAACGAGAGAACATTCTCATCAGTCTCAGTGAAGATGAGCTATCGCCCGCGGCGCTGGCAACGCGAATAGTCCTGGCGGACGTCATCCGAAGCACTGTTTCGGAAGGGCGATGGCCGGGTGCGACACTCGCCGATAGCCGGCAATCCGGGACAAGGGATGCAGCGTCTTCCTGCAGTGCCATCAATCAGGCCACGTCCGGGCAGAGTCTTCATGTTCCATGAAGAACTGTTTGCGAAGAGAGGATGGCGGGGATCCGACCTAACTCATATAGTCGGAGCCTTAAGGAGACACAGATGGTTGACGTACTGATCATAGGCGGAGGCAATGCCGCGTTGTGCGCGGCGCTGATGGCGCGGGAAGCAGGCGCATCCGTCCTGTTGCTCGAAGCATCACCGCGGGAATGGCGCGGCGGCAACTCGCAGCACACCCGAAATCTGCGGTGCATGCACGATGCGCCGCAGGATGTCCTGGTAGACGCCTACCCGGAAGACGAGTATTGGCAGGATTTGCTCAAGGTGACAGGTGGCAAGACCGATGAAAAGCTCGCTCGTCTGGTGATTCGAGCTTCATCGACCTGCCGGCCATGGATGCAAAAGCACGGCGTCCGCTTCCAGCCGCCGCTATCGGGGGCTCTTCACGTTGCACGCACGAATGCCTTCTTCATGGGGGGCGGAAAGGCCCTCGTCAATGCCTACTATCGCAGCGCGGAAGCTCTGGGCGTAGAGATCCGCTACAACACGCCAATACATGGGATCGAGCTGGATGGCACGCGCTTCGTTGCCGCTGTAGGCGAGAGCGAACGCTTCACGGCAAGGGCTTGTGTCCTTGCGGCAGGCGGATTCGAATCTAATCGCGAATGGTTACGCGACGCCTGGGGACAGAACGAAAGAGGTGAGTGGCCGGCGGACAATTTTCTCATCCGCGGGACGCGCTTCAACCAGGGCGTCCTACTGAAGCACATGATCGAAGCCGGTGCGGACTCTATCGGTGACCCCTCGCAGTCACATTGCGTGGCCATTGATGCCAGGGCACCTCTATATGACGGTGGAATCTGCACACGCATTGATTGTGTGTCACTGGGTGTCGTCGTGAACCAGAACGCGCAGCGGTTCTACGATGAAGGAGAGGACTTCTGGCCAAAAAGATACGCTATCTGGGGTCGGCTCGTCGCTCAGCAGCCAGATCAGATCGGCTATTCGATTATCGACAGCAAGGCCGTGGGACGCTTTATGCCACCGGTGTTCCCCGGGCACAAGGCGGACACGCTTGATGAGTTGGCCAAGAAGCTCGGCGTACCGGTCGATGCGTTTGTTCAGACCGTGGAGCGATACAACGCAGGCTGTCGAGTGGGGACGTTCGACCATACAGCCCTCGACGATTGCCAGACAGAGGGTGTGAACCCGCCGAAGACCCACTGGGCGCTGCCTATCGATAGGCCGCCGTATTTCGGCTACGCGCTACGACCTGGTATCACATTCACCTATCTGGGACTCAAGGTAAACGACTTGGCGCAAGTCCACTTTGATGGCAGTCCGAGCGACAACCTCTTTGTGGCGGGCGAGATGATGGCTGGCAATGTTCTGGGGCAAGGCTATACGGCCGGTGTCGGTATGTCGATCGGAACGGCATTTGGACGGATCGCAGGAACTCAGGCAGCGCGGGTTGCCACTATCAAGCGGACAGAAAGCTATGCATGACTTGGAACTTTTGGTAAAGGAGGCAGAGTCGCTAGCTGACCAATCGACCTCTGCGTCCGCGAAACTGCGTCAGATCGCGGTGTTGCCGCTTACAGACGACGAAGCCGAGGTCTCTCGCCAGATGCAGATCTGCAATGCGTGCAGGTACTGCGAAGGCTTCTGCGCAGTATTTCCGGCAATGACGCGACGTCTTGAGTTTCACAAGGCGGACGTCAACTATCTGGCGAACCTATGTCACAACTGCGGTGCCTGCTATCACGCCTGCCAGTATGCCCCTCCTCATGACTTCCGGGTCAACGTGCCCCAGGCGATGGCGCGCGTACGCCTGCAGACCTACACCGAGTACGCGTGGCCGGCCACGTTCGGCCGTCTGTATCGCAACAACGGGACAACTGTTGCTGTTGCCTTGTCCACTGGGTTGGCGCTGTTTCTGATCCTGGCGATGGTGGTAACCGAAGGATCCCTGGTTCAGGATGGTCTGGCAGCGAACTTCTACGCGATCTTCCCGCACAACCTCCTGGCCGCGCTTTTCGGTGCTGTTTTTGGATTTTCCTTGCTCGCATTGGCAATCGGGGTATCACGATTCTGGCGTGCGCTATCGGTCAATGGCCTTGGTGCCGGAGCTATTGCCGAGGCCACCTCAAACGTGCTGACGCTGAAGTATCTGGATGGCGGTCATGGGGCAGGCTGCAATGAGGCAGACGATAAGTTCACGTTGTGGAGACGACGCTTCCACCACCTCACGTTCTATGGATTCTTACTTTGCTTTGCTGCCACATCTGTCGCAACGTTGTACCACTACGCGTTCGAAATGCATGCGCCGTACCCGCTGCTAAGCGCCCCGGTTCTCCTTGGCACCGCGGGTGGCGTGGGACTGATAGTCGGGCCCTTCGGCCTCCTCTGGTTGAATCTGCATCGTGACCCGAATCGTTCAGATCTGCGACAACGGCCAATGGACATCGGGTTCATTGTGCTCCTGTTGCTCACGAGCGCATCGGGCTTGGCACTGCTTGCATTCAGGGAGTCCGGGGCTATGCCTAGCCTGCTCGCCATCCATCTCGGCATTGTCATGGCGCTCTTCGCGACACTCCCGTACGGAAAGTTCGCGCACGGAATCTTCCGCTCTGCGGCTCTGCTGAAGTCAGCGCTGGAGAAGCGTCAGGCGAACAGCCTCAAGTTGGGCAGTGAATAGTGCACGTTGATCTCTGCGACACGGCGGTTCCGCATGTCCCAAATGTGGGCTGAACGCAGCTGAAAGCAGGGCGAAAGAACAAGCAAACACGAACAGGAGACATTGCAATGAAGGTTGGATACGTAGGTCTCGGCGCGCTTGGAGGAGAACTTGCGCGACGTTTCATCGGCAAACACGATCTTTTCGTCTGGGACCTCAATGCCCAGGCGCTCGAGGTGTTCAAAGGCCTTGGCGCCAGCGTGGCTGCATCTGCCGCAGACCTCGGACGGAAATGCGACGCGGTCGTGATCTGCTTGCCACGTAGTTCCGACGTTCTGCAGCTTGTCTCGGGCCCAGAGGGACTCGCCGCCGGCTTATCGGCGGGGAAGATTGTCATCGACCAGACCAGTGGCATCCCTGCCGAGACCAGGAAAATTGCTTCGCTTCTCTCCGAAATTGGAGTGGAGATGATGGATGCCGCGGTTTCTGCAAGCCCGCAAATTGTAGCGAGTGGAAGTGCCACCCTTATGGTCGCGGGCTCGGACGGGGTCTATGAGAAGGCACGCCCGTTGCTGGACACAATGGCCGGTACCATCCATCGCTGCGGCATCCGCATTGGTGATGGCCAGGCCATGAAGATGGTGAACAACGCCATGAATGGTGCTGGTCGAATTGGCATGCTTGAGATTGTCGCCATGGGGATCAAGGCTGGGCTTCCCCTGGAGCGGATGGCTGTAGAGCTGAACGAAAGCCTCGGACGGAGTCAGGTAACGGAGAAGATGCTACCTGCGTTAGTGGAGGGAAGGGCTTCCACCCGGTTTGGACTTCCTCTGATGCTCAAGGATATTACCCAGGCAATGATGCTTGGGATGGAGGTTGAGGTACCGCTTCCGATTACGAGCATCGTGCGTGGCTTGTTGCAGGTTGGGGTCAATACCCTTGGCCAGGGCTCCCAGCTCGAAGACATGGTCGGAGTCATCGGAGACATGGCCGCCACATGTATCGGTCCGACGAGCGCGGAGAACGAGGGAGCGGGCCAGTCAGCAGAATCGGATGCCAACGCCGTGGCTCCCCTTGTGGAGGCCGCAATGTTCGCGCTGGGGCAGTTGGTTACCTATGAATGCACCGCGCTTGGTATCGCTTACGGCTTGCGGTTGCAAGACATCTCGACGGTGATCAACTCGAGTTCCGGCTGGAGTGGCGCGTCGCGTGCGCTCCTGCCCGCCCTTTTGGCCGGCGATCGTAGCCCCGTCAGACCGTTGCGTGAGGTCGCCGACAACCTGCGCAAGGCCTGTGCGCTCGGAAGTAAGGTTGGCGCCCCGATGTTCGTGGCAAATCAGGTGCGCTGCCTGTACGAACAAGCGGCGGTGGCTGCTGCCGAGAAGGCGGATGTGGCGGAAGTCGCGGGACTCGTCGAAGACGTGTCCGGTATTCGTTTCACGCAGTAGGACTTGTGGAGTCCAGCACTGCGGTAAGGAGCTACTCGAAAATGGGTGGCCAATATGAAATCTTGGAGACTACATGAAGCGCCCCATTGTGAAGGCCCTGGCCTTTTCTGGTATTGCACTGGCAATCTCCTCTGCGAGCTTCGCCGCGGACCCGTTCCCCAATCGTCCGGTGCGTATTGTTGTGAATACCGCGCCAGGCGGTCTGCTGGACTTCACCATCCGCCTTGTCGCGAAGGAGATGGGAGCCAACCTCAAGCAGTCGGTCATTGTCGAGAACCGAGCCGGTGGGGACGGCCTGATCGGTATCAACGTGACCAAGTCAGCGGCAGCCGATGGCTACACCCTCCTAGGCTCGGCGGGCACCATGGCTTTCCAGCAGGTTATTCGGGACGATCCGGGCTATGATTTGACACGTGACTTCACCGGCGTGGGCTTCGTTGGACGATCGCCATTCCTGGTCGTGGTATCGCCGGAGCAACCCGACAAATCGCTCAGGGACTTCGTCGCGCGTGCCAAGGGTCATCCGAACACGCTCTCATATGGCTCCGCGGGCGTCGGCACCGCGCCTCACTTTGCTGCCGCGCTGTTCAACCAAAAGGCCGGTCTGCAACTGCTCCATGTCCCGTACAAGGGGAACGGGCCAGCGATGCCTGATGTCATGAGTGGGCGCGTAAACATGATTTTCGACGCCTACTCGAGCAGTCGTGGCTATCTGACTGCTGGAAAGCTCAAGGCGCTGGCAGTTACCTCGACAGCGCGGATATCGGCGCTACCTAATGTTCCCACCCTCGCGGAAGAGGGCGTTCCGGGTTACAGCTACTACACGTGGATGGGTCTTGTAGCACCAACTGGCACGCCCAAGGAGGTCGTTCAGCGCCTCTCGGAGGCTCTGAAGAGCGCCTTGAGTAATAAAGCGCTGGCTGAGCGGCTGAACGGCGAGGGGGTAGAGACGCCCCAGATGACTACAGTTGAGTTCAACCAGTTTCTAGCCAAGGAAGTCAGCCAGACACGGAAACTCGTGACCGACCTCAACCTGCCGAAACAGTAAGCAATGTTCGGGCAAGATCAGACTCAAAGCAATGGGTGCGTCTGCCGTAGCGTAGCCACGGAAACAAGCAGTCCTCATCTGGGGAAAAAGAATGGATAACAGGAAGAATGCAAAAGGCATGGCGTCAGTCACCCGTAGATCACTGTTGTTGGTGGCGTTGGTGAGCATCAGTGTCCCGGCACTCGCTGACGTCTACCCTTCGAGGCCGATTCGTCTGCTGGTCGGCTTTGCCGCTGGTGGTACCACAGACGCGATCGCTCGCTTCTACGCGCAGAAGCTCGCCGTCGAACTCAAGACGCCGGTGGTGGTCGAGAACAAGCCAGGAGCTGGTCAGATCGTGGCGATCCGGTCCTTGAAGGCAGCCGCGCCTGACGGATATACGTTGTATATGGGCACAGGAAGCGCGCTATCGCAAAGTCCGGGCGTGCGCAACGACTTGCCCTACGACCCGGTCAAGGACTTCACATTTGTGGGCCTTGTTGGTACGGCGCAAGGAGTAATCATCGTCAACAACGACGTACCGGCGAAGTCGTTGCGCGACCTGGTCGCATACTCGGCCAAGCATCCCGGGCAGCTGAACTTCGGCTCTTCGGGTATTGGATCCGCTAGTCATCTGGCCGGTGAGTATATGAGCAAGGTGTCGGGAATGATGATGACGCATGTTCCGTACAAAGCAGACGCAGATATCGTCCAGGCGATGTACACCGGCTCGGTGCAAGTCGGAATTGCGCCCGTCCAAGGCGCGGTTACGGCCCTGAGCAGTGGCAAGGTTCGAGCGTTGGCAGTGACCGGCACGCGGCGCGTCAAGGCTATTCCTGATGTACCTAGCGTGTCCGAAGCCGGACTGAAGGGATTTGAAGGACTTGATCCCTATACCTACTACGGAATGATTGGACCTGCCGGATTGCCGGAAGACGTCGTGAGAAAGGTGAACGACGCAATAAATCGCATCTCCTTATCGCCGGATGTCGCCGCACAAGTGCGAGACAAGCTGTATGCGGAGCCGGGAACTAGCGCACCGCAGGCGTTTCGCAAGCAGGTCCAGGATGACATCACTCGGTGGCGTCACTTCAGTAAGTTGGTCAGTGGTGCAAGCTAAAGGTTAGGAGAGGAAATGGGAAACGAAATTGCATCTGCATTGGGCCGTACTTCTGGAGAGCGCCTGAAAGGCAAGGTCGCCGTCGTAATCGGGGCTGGCCAAAGTCCAGGAGAGGGCGTAGGCAATGGGCGCGCAGCCGCTATCAGGTTTGCACGTGAAGGCGCGCGTGTCCTGGCGGTGGATCGGAACATCGAGTCCGCACAAGAGACCGCATCAATCATTCTTGCGGAAGGCCTCGAATGCGTAGCTGCTTCCGCAGACGTGACGCGAGAGGAAGATCTTGCGAGAGTGATGACTGATGCAGCGCAACGGTGGGGCTCCCTGGACGTACTTCATAACAACGTCGGCGTCAGCATTGCGGGCGGAGACAGAGATCTGATGGAGATCACAGAGGAAGGTTTCGACAACATCTGCCGGATCAACCTCCGAGGCACCGTGTTCGCATGCAAGCACGCAGTGGCAATCATGCGTGTGCAGCGGTCTGGCGTAATTGTCAACGTATCATCTTCCGCCGCAGTAGGAAAGTATCCCTACGTCGCTTACAAAGCCTCTAAAGCGGGCGTTATTGCATTCACAGAGCAGTTGGCCCTCCAGAATGCACCTTTCGGCATCCGAGCAAACTGCGTGCTGCCCGGGCTCATCGCCACGCCGATGGCAGTCGATACGCGCGTGAAGGAATGGGGGCAATCGCGAGAGCAGGTCACTGCGGAACGAAATGCAAAGGTGCCCCTCGGCCGGCAGGGTACAGGCTGGGACGTTGCGAATGCGGCGCTGTTCCTGGCTTCCGACGAAGCCAACTTCATTACCGGAGTGTCGCTTCTCGTGGACGGTGGAAGAATCCTGAATCGCATCTAGGCGACGCAGCCAGACCCGGGCCGTTTCAACGGACGTTACCAATGCCTTGAGAGGCGGCCTCGCTCCTCAGGGCGGGCGTCCCATTTTTTTGCCATTTGAAAAAATGGAACTCATGCCGATGTTCGAAACAGAGCCGCCCGGCGGGACGCAAAAGTACCGAATCGACATTGTGAGTAGAAAAACCCAAGAGGAGGAGACATGAAAAGTAAGGCGATTGTATGGTTCGCCGGTGTGGCATCGGTTTGCGCCGGAAGCGCATATGGGCAATCCAGCGTCACGCTATATGGCGTAGTGGACACCGGGATAGAGTATGCGAATCACCAAACGGAGGGCAACAATAGCGTCGTCCGCATGACGCCGGGCAATATGGCTGGCTCCCGTTGGGGGCTGCGCGGCACTGAAGATCTGGGTGGCGGATTGAAATCCCTCTTTGTACTAGAAAGTGGATTTGAGTCTGACACTGGGCGCGCGTCGCAGAACAGCCGACTGTTTGGTCGATCAGCATACGTGGGGTTGCAGAGCGGATGGGGTGTGCTGACCCTGGGTCGTCAGACCAATGCGCTCTACGACATCTTCGGCACCGTGGACCCGATGTGGATCGCATCAAAGTATTCCATTCTGGTGCAGGACGCTGCCTTCTCCGCTAGAGCTGACAACACGGTGAAGTATGTGGGCATATTCGGGGGCCTGAAAGCGAACGCAATGTATAGCTTCGGCGCTGACAGCACTCGAGACAATGCGAGCGAAGTGCCAGGAAGTCCGAAGATTGGCCGGGAGATCGGAGGAAGTCTGACGTACACGGGCCAGAACTGGGAGGTGACGGCCGCATATGACCAGATCAACACCGGTACTCGAACCACTACGCCGGACGCCACCACCCGCCGTGCTGTAGTTGGCGGCAATTTCGCTATTGGGAATGCCACGCTCTTCGCTGGCTACCGTTGGGCCAAAGCGCTAGACGGCGCACTCCTACCGGGCGCGCGGGCCGGATCGAATCAACGCTCGAACCTATACTGGACCGGCGTCAGATACCAGGTAACCCAACCGCTAAACGTCGTCGCCGCAGCGTATTACCAAGATTTTTCTGGAGCCAGTGCCGACCCTTGGTTCTTCGTGCTCTCCAGCGACTATGCATTCTCTAAGCGTACCGACGTCTACCTAAACGTTGGTTACACGAAGAACAAGAACGGCTCGACACTTGGCCTGGGAAGCTTCGGAACGGTGGCCAACAGCGCTAACCAATTCGGCGCAGTTGCAGGCATTCGACACAAGTTCTAGCGCCTGAAGCGACGGTGCAGAAGGCTCGTGTAGACCGATGGTGACACGAGCCTAAAGGTGCACAAAGGGACCGGGGCAGCACGAAGCGAAGTGCTATCTCGGCGCGTCGAACAGGTGCGCGTTGAACCGGCCCTTGCTTAAGCGACGAATCTTCACGCTGGCGAACACCCCGGCGGAGTTGTAAGGCTCGCTCCGGATGAATTCCTCTGCCTGTTGATAGGTGTCGATGTTAAGCAGGAAAACGCTTCCTACGAACGCATTGCCGAGTTCATCCAGTTGCGGTCCCGGGATCCTGTCGTTCCAATCATTCAAGTAGTTCCGATGAGTAGCCTGAAGCTCTTTACGAAGCTCCGCCGACCCCTCTCGATCGCAGCAAAACACGATGCAAAGCATAAAGTCTCCTGATGAAGAATTCCTCTGTGACTGACTGCGCGCATGGGCGCCATTCCGACCTTGTGCGTCGCGCACGAAAGTTTCGGTGATTGGAACCCGAATTGTACAACGGAACCAATGTAGAGTATTGTGAAGGTAGTCGGCAAGCCAGGCTCGAAGGCGTTGTGAAGTGGACGGACGCGACAACCAGCAGCCTTGGCCTTGCGCGGGGCGGATGTCCGTCTAAGAGTTCGAGTGTCCATTCAGTTAGAGGAAGGTATGAAGACGTTTGATAGGTTTTACATCGGGGGAGAGTGGGTTGAGCCTGTAGGAACCCGCAGCTTTGAACTGGTCAACCCGGCCACTGAGATTCCGTTCGCGAACGTGCGGCTTGGCGAAGTTGAAGACGTTGATCGAGCAGTAACCGCTGCACGGAAAGCTTTTGAATCTTTCAGTGTGACAACCAAGGCCGAACGGATTGCCCTGCTTGAACGGATCGTCGAAGCCTTCGCGGCGAGGCAGACCGACCTCATGAGTGCGATCTCCGAGGAGATGGGAGCTCCGCTTTCCCTTGCTGGTCAAACGACCACGGCCCTCCAGGCCTTTAAGCAGGCCGTGATTACGCTTCGCGAGTACGACTTCGAGAGCCGTATGGGCGACAACGTGATCCTGCGAGAGCCAATTGGTGTGTGTGCTTTGATTACAGCCTGGAACTGGCCTCTCCAACTACTGTGCGGGAAGCTTGCTTCCGCAATCGCCGCTGGCTGCACGGTAGTGGTAAAACCAAGTGAATACACGCCCATTGACGCGTTGCTGCTTGGGGAGGTATTGGCGGCCGCGGGGGTACCGGCCGGCGTCGTAAACATCATTAACGGCGATGGTCCGACAGTCGGAGATGCACTGAGCCGACATCCGGACGTAGACATGATTTCATTCACCGGCTCGACGAGAGCGGGGATTCTGGTAGCTCAGTCAGCCGCAGATACCGTCAAGCGCGTTTGCCAGGAACTCGGCGGGAAGTCTGCAAATATCGTTCTTGAGGACGCAGACCTCGAGGCAGCCGCTCGGTATAACGTCACCCGAGGGTTCTCGAATACGGGCCAGTCCTGCCATTCGCCCACTCGCATCCTGATCCACGAGAGCCAAGCCGAGCAGTTTATTGGCCTACTGCAACGCGAGGCGCAGAAGGTACGGGTAGGCGATCCGCGAAGTCCAGACACGACAGTTGGCCCCGTAGTGAATCGGCCGCAGTTTGAGCGAGTGCAAAGCTACATCGAACGCGGAATCGAAGAAGGAGCGCGATTGGTATGTGGAGGCCTTGGCCGACCTGGCAACCTGGATCGCGGCTACTTCATCCAGCCGACAATCTTCGCCGATGTTCGAGCAGACATGACCATCGCGCAGGAGGAGATCTTCGGCCCGGTGTTGTCGTTGATTACCTACCGTACAGAAGACGAGGCCGTCGCCATCGCGAATGGAACGAAGTACGGACTGGGCGGGTACATCTTCTCCTCGGACGCCGGACGTGCGCGCAAGCTTGCCGCGCGTATGCGGGCGGGGCGCATCTTCTATAACGGAGCTGCGTCTAACTACGTTGCCCCAATGGGCGGTTACCGTCAGTCAGGCAACGGAAGAGAGGTGGGTGTATTTGGCTTGGAGGAGTATCTGGAAACGAAGGCCCTCCTGGGCTTCAATCCAGGCGACTAAACGCAATTTGATTCCAGGTGGTCTCCTTTGCGCAGGAAGCCGGCTCTTTCCTGGCCGCTCTTGCGCACTTTTTACCGTGCACATTGACGACCGGAAACGACAAGACTCAACGACGCCCCGGTAGACCTCTAAGCCTGCCTCCGCACGCGCGTAACGTTTCGGTATGCGAATTCAATACAGCAGGACTGATTCCGCTGAACGTTTACGCCAAAGGTAACAAACCGGTAGGTAAAGACCAAATTTAGATGAACCCAAACGTCCACGACAGGGTGGGAAACGATTGAACCACCGAACGATGGTTGGGAAGATTAAATCGAGAACTAGGAGGAGGCACGTGGCAAAGAATATTTGGCGGCAGCTATGTCTTGCTGGCATCTGTTTGTCGGCATTTGGAGCGGCAGCCGATCCAGGAAGCGCACCGACTCGCATCGTCGTCGCATCGGCACCCGGCGGAAATATCGATGTCCTTGCTCGAATCCTGGCTGAGAAGCTCGGAGTCAGGCAAAAGCGGACATACATCGTAGAGAACCGTCCAGGAGCCGGTGGAAACATCGCGACCGCACAGGTCGCCCAGGCGAATCCGGACGGACGCACGCTGCTTATCGTCTCCACTAGTCACACCAGTAACGTTCACGTCTACAAGAAGGTCGGCTACGACCCGATCAAAGACTTCACGCCAATCGCGAAGCTGGCTGAATCGGCATTTGTGGTCGCGGTCCCGTCGGATTCCAGCATCACAAGTCTCGAGGACCTCGAGAAGGTGGCAAAGGCCCGTCCTGGCTCGCTCAACTATGGGTCTTCAGGCATCGGACAGGGCAATCACTTGGGAATGGAGATGTTGAAGAATCGGCTGGGTGTGAAGATTACTCACGTTCCGTTTACCACAGCAAATGCCCTCGTGACCGCATTGATGGGGAAGCAAGTCGATGTTGCCATGCTCACTCTGCCTGGAGCGTTCATGGGTGTGAAAGCGGGAAAGATTCGTCTTCTGGCTGTAACCAGCCAGAAGCGCGTGGAACGACTTGCCAATATTCCAACGGTCGAAGAGAAGATCGGGGGCGACTTCGTCATGACGAGTTGGCAAGGCCTCGTTGCACCCGCGGGCCTTCCGGCAAAAGAGGCCGCCGAACTAAGTCAACAGGCCGCGAGCGTGATGGCCCTGCCGGAGGTCGTCGATGCGCTCGACAAGATCGCACTTACACCCCAGGTCACAACCCCGGAAGCGTTTCAACAGTTCCTTGTGAAAGAGACGCGGCGTTGGGGTGACGTCGCCAAGCAAAGCAACATCAAGATGGATTGAAGATGAAGAACGCTACTCTCTCTCGCCGATATGGTGAGTTCATCGCTTCAACGCAGTATGACGAAATCCCCGCTGAAGCGGCTGAATACGGGAAGATGCTGATCGCCAGTACTTTAGCCAGTTCCGCTCTCGGATCGACGCTCCAATCGAGCAAGATCGTTCGAACCCTGGAAGTCACGCGAGGAGGCTCTCCGGAGTCGACTGTTTGGTTTGGAGGCTGGGAGTCGGTGCCGGCCGTGGCCGCTGCACGCCTGAACGCTCTTATGAGCGATGCGGCTGCTTCGGATGACAGCGATCTCAGGAACATTGTCCACAGTGGGACCCAGGCGTGTGCTGCGGCGCTCGCCGTCGGAGAAAAGGTCGGTGCGTCCGGAGCGGAGGTAGTTGCCGCAGTAGTTATCGGCTATGAAGTTGCCGGCAACATCAACACTGCCATGATTGGAGGCCTGCAGCGAAAAGGCTTTCACGGGTGCGTAGTGGCAACGTTTGCAGCGGCGGCAGCTGCAGCTCGACTGCTGGGGCTCGACGCAGACGCCGCGGCCCATGCACTCGCATTGGCGGCAACCTCAATGGGCGGCTTGCACGCCGCGGCGGCAACCAGCTTAGCGAGGGAGTACCACGCGGGGAATGCAGCAATGATGGGCGTGAACGGCGCTCTAGCCGCTCAGCTGGGATACACCGCCGAGCTCGCCACGTTCGAGATGAAGCGCGGCTTCTTCGAAACACTGGGCGTCACCCAGCAAGCCGAGGAGGTGATCAGTCAGCTCGGGGAGAAATGGTGCATCCTGACCGAACTAGGCATCAAGCTAGTTCCTGGTGGGTCGCCATTTCACGCCGTTGCCGAAGCTGCCGCCAATGCGGCGCGCCGAGGGGACCTGGATGTCGTGGACATTCGCAAGATCGAGTTTACCCTTCCCGATTATCCTTTCCCGGGGCCAAAGCATCCAACCGACCTCATCGGGATCGCGCACAGCCCGTTCTATTTCGCGGCTGCAGGCGCAGCGGATCGTGACTACAGCTGGGAGCACGCATTCCCAGAGAAGATTCAGGACCCCAGGATCCGCTCCTTGTTCGATAAGGTCTTCCGCGTAGATACAGAGGTCGCGGATAAGGCCAACTACAAGAGCGGCGCAATTGTTCGCATCGAGACTGTCGGTGGACAGCTTATCGAAGAACATGTCCGGTATCCGAAGGGTGCCGCTTTGCGTGGAATCACCTGGCTAGAAATTGAAAGCAAGTACAGGAGCCTGATGCCGTATGGCGGCGTCGGAGAGCAGCAGATCTCAGCGTCCATCGAAGTGATACGTGCAATGGAGAATCTCCTGGACGTGCGGAGACTTATCGGCACTCTTTGGCCTGGGAAATCGTAGCCGACGCGCATTCTGCAAAAAAATACACAGGAGATAAGATGACCAACGTTAAAAAAATAAGGCAGGTTACCCTATTCGCGGCAACGCTTTCTGCAATTCCCATCGCCCACGCGGCTGAGCCCTATCCCTCACGACCCATCAAAGTGGTCGTCCCTGTATCTGCGGGTGGGTGGGGCGATATCACGACGCGGATTATTGCCCAGCGACTGGGCCAGGAAATCGGTCAGCCCGTAGTGGTGGAGAACCGGCCTGGCGGGGGCGGGTTGGTGGGTATCCGCTATACGAAATCGGAGTCTGCGGACGGGTACACCTTGATGTCGACGGGAGGGACGCTACCCATCCAAAGCGCTCTCTCACGCGAGACTGGCATTGATGCCATGAAGGACTTTGTCTCGGTAGGTTCAATGGTCCGTTCGCCAGCTGTGGTTGTGGCGGGCGCAGGAACCGAGTACAAGACCATGGCTGACGTATTCAAGAGTGCAAAGGCCAGCCGTGGCGCGATCAGTTATGCATCGGCCGGGGTTGGAACGACCACGCATATTGCGGCGGAGATGATGCTGAAGCAGGCGGGCGTACAGATGCTTCACATTCCGTACAAAGGAAACGGGGCTGCCATGCCGGATGTGATTGCGGGGCGCGTGAGCTTCATGGTCGATGCGTACGGAAGCAGTTCGTCCAATCTCGCGGGTGGAAAATTGCGGGCGCTCGCGGTCACATCGCAGGATCGTCTGAAGCTTCTTCCCAACGTGCCAACCGTGGCGGAGCAAGGCTTGCCGGGCTTTAGTTACTACTATTGGCTCGGCCTCTTTGCGCCGGCCGGCACGCCGCGCGATGTGGTCGAGAAAGTGTCGGCGGCCCTGGAGAAGACCATGAAAGATCCGCAGGTGACAGAGAGGCTTCAATCGGATGGTACAGAGCCGTACTTTAAGAACCCCGCGGAATTCACATCCTTCGTTCGTAAGGAAGTGGCGGACACGACGGCTCTGGTCGAGAAGTTGAACATTCAAAAGCAATGACCCTAGGAAGTCCTCGGCGGCTCGTAGCGTGGCGCTAGGGACTGGCGTCGGATGAAAGGGAGAGAGTGTTGCAAATATCCAGTCAAACAGTGCGTCCGATCGACCCAGAGGCAAGCAAGGCGATCGCAGCATCGATGCTTTCATTGTGCAGCCTGATGACACTCGAAGTCATCGCAATGGGCCTGAAGGCGGGGCTTGCGTTGTCTCCGATGCTTGATGCAATCAACGGAAGCAGCGGGCGTAGTCGATTTACGGAACAGCGACTTGCGGCACTCGCGGACCATCGTCCTGGATTCGAGGGCCCGTTGCTATCAGAACTCTCCGACGGCATTCGACGAGCAATCCAACTCTCCGAGCAATGTGGCGTTTCTCTGCCTCTGGCATCCGTGGCCCGCGGCTTACTGGATGTGGGCATGAACGTCTATGGTGGAGATTCTCGCCTGGGCAGCATGCTGTCTCTTATAGGCTCAATGGCGGGTGTAAGCGACGACGCATATAGACACACACCGCAATCGCCGCTTCCTCAAAGCAGGGTGGGTGCACAAAAGCCGACTATTGGCTACGTGGGTCTGGGCGCAATGGGCTCTGCCTTGGCGCGTAGAGTCCGTACGGCTGCAGACAGGCTTCTCGTGTTCGATGTGGTCCAGGATCGGGTGGCTGAGCAAGTACGGGATGGAGCTATGGCTGCAACGGACATGCCCTCCCTCGCGCGTGAGAGTGACATCATCATGCTTTGTGTCCCGACGTCAGCCCATGTTCGGGAGGTGCTGTTGGGCGAGAAAGGGATGCTGAGGGGCCTGTCACCCGGCAAAGTGGTGATCGATCAGACAACTGGAAGTCCCTCGGATGCCCGCTCGATATCGCAGGCGCTCAACCAACTGGGAGTCGGGTTCGTCGATGCTCCGGTCGCAGGGGGGCCTGCCAGTGCGGACAACGGAACTCTTCTTGCGCTCTGCGGAGGGTCCCAAGAAGACTATCAGAAGGTCTATGGCCTTCTCCAAACTATGGGCCGCAGCATCTACTTCGGTCCGACCGGTAGCGGACAAACGGCGAAACTTGTGAAGAACGCAACTGGCGCTTGTAATCGGTTCATCTGCTACGAAAGTATCGATTTGGCCCGGCGCCTGGGCCTGGGTCTGGCGGACCTCCTGGAACAGACGAAGGACACGGACGCGTGGACCGCGGCACTCCAGAGAATCGCGGAGGCCGAACGCACGGGGGTGCCAACTGCCATCATTACGTCGAAACTGTTCTATAAGGACTTGCGTCTTGTTTCGGAGCTAGCGGCGTCGTTCGGGGCTCCGATGCTTATTGCAAATGCGGTTAGGAGCCGAGTTGAGGCTCTCATTAAAGAGATCGGCCCAGACTCGAACATCGATGAACTTGGCCGGGCATATGGGCTGTCTCGGAAGTGACTGACATTCCAGTGTCGGCCTCGGTGCCCGTCGAGGGAGCCTGACAGTCCCATCTAGGTTTGCTCGTGCCGAGGAGGTGATACATGGAGAGCGTTCGGGGCATCAATACCTTCATACGTGTCGTGCAGACCGGGAACCTAAGCCGGGCCGCTCGGGAACTGGGAATCACGCCCCAGGCCGCCAGCTTGCATATCAAGCAGGTCGAGGAGTGGGTCGGAATTCGGCTTCTGAATCGCAGCACGCGCAGACTAAGCCTAACCGAAGAGGGTTCCAGCTTCTATCGGACCTGTGTCAATGCATTTGACGCCATCGACAGTGAGGTAGAGCGAATGCGTGATGCCTCTGCGGAGGTATTCGGCACGGTCAAGGTTGCTGCACCTGTCGGGATGGCCGCGCGCTTTGTCGCACCAGCTCTCGGATCCTTCCTCGAGAAGTTTCCGCGCCTCTCGGTCGATTTGATCGCCCAGAATCGAATCCCGGACGTGGTCGCCGAGGGCATTGACGTCGGTATCCTTCCACACCCATTGCCCGACACGAGACTCATTGCGCGGCGCGTGGTGACCTCGCCCTTCGTTCTCTGCGCTTCGCCAGCCTATCTGCAGCGGCATGGCAGACCGTCAACAATTGAGGATCTTAAGCGTCATCGACGGATCGATCTGCGGAGCTGGGTGACCAATGCGATCCGGCCGTGGCGCCTCCGCTTCGGCAACGAAATCCTGGTAAGCGAAGGGCAGCCGTCACTTGTCACAAATGACGGCGATAGCCTGATCGAGGCAATGCTGAGTGGAGTGGGGATCGGACTCCTGACTCTCTATCGCGTCACGCCCTACCTGCGTTCGGGTCGGCTCGATACGGTGATGGACGGACAGGTCGAGGGGGAGTTGAGCTACTCCATCTATATGCAGCAACGCCACCACGTGCCGCTGAAGGTCCGTGCCATGGCAGATTTTCTCTACGACGTGCTTAGCCAACATCCCGACCTGCAGCGGCGGGAAGAGCGACCTCCAACGATTCAACGCTAGTCACATCGCGCGGCCGGCGTTTGACACTCGGGAATTGCTTAACTTCAAGGCGTCGTTACGCTGTGCGCGTTCGCCGACGTTTTCAACTCTCCAGCTGTATGGAGACATTGACGTAGTACACGACGCGACCATCGGAAGCAGAGGATTCGATCTTCAATTCGTACTTGAAAGTCCTTAAAGGATGGGCGCGGTTGTGCAGGTATCTCCGCCATAAGATTCATTCATCGGTGCGCTAGATCGCAGTCTCGTCGGGAGCCAGCGTCGGAAGTGCTATCGGAGATTCAGCCAGTTACTGGAGTGGGCATGGATGTCGTCAATACAGACGTTGCTGTCATCGGCGCCGGAATCGCGGGCCTGACAGTCGCTCTACGGCTCGCAGAGCAAGGAATCAGAACGCTGGTAGTTGAAAAAGGTGAGCAGGGTAGGTACCCGTGCAACACCCGGATGGCAGGCGGGGCATTCCACGTCGCCCACCAGGACGTAGCCGAAGATCCTGAAGTCATTCTGGACGCCATTGTCAGCCGCGCTGGCAACTCGGTTGCGAAGGACCTCGCGGAGGCACTCGCACATGACGTTGGGCAGGCAACGCAATGGCTGCAGCAGCACGGTGTGCGGTTCATCAAGGTTGGACACGAGCCTTACCGCAGACATACGCTGGCACCTCCTATTGCAACGCAAGGACGCCACTACTGGCAGGGGCGCGGCGGGGATGTACTGCTACGAACCCTGGCAGCCAGGCTGGAGGCCAATGGGGGAACGGTCCTCTACGGAACTCGTGCCGAGCGCTTGACGATGCGGGGTGGGCAGTGCGTCGGCTTCCTGGCGACGCAATCTACCGCGCAAGTCGGCATTGAGGCAGGCGCGGTTGTGATCTGCGACGGGGGATTCCATTCCAACCTGGACTTGCTGCGCGAGCATATCGCACCTGCGCCAGAGAAGCTTAAGCAACGAAACGCACGGGCAGGCTGCGGAGACGGATTGCGCATGGCAGGTGAAGTCGGTGCTCAGTTCGTGGGAATGACGCGGTTCTACGGGCACGTGCTCGCACAGGATGCGATCTACAACGACGATTTGTCGCCCTTCCCGATGCTCGATCTCGTTTGTGCCGCGGGCATTGTGGTTGATAGATCCGGGCGACGATTCATGGATGAAGGGCTGGGTGGAGTCACCATGGCAAACACCATTGCGGCACAGGCCGATCCCCTGGGAGCAACCGTCATCTTCGACTCGGATATCTGGAATGGCCCAGGGCGCGAGTACCTCATTTCCGCAAATCCCACCTTGATCACGAACGGAGGCACCGTCTACGCCTCGTCCGACGTGGAGGGCTTGGCGCAACAGGCTGGCTTGCCTGCAAACCAGTTAGCAGAGAGCGTCGCGCAGCACAACGCCGCAATCGAGGCCGCCGGTACCGGAGAGCTTCGGCCCCGGCGCAGCACAGGCGTTCATCGAGCGTGGCCCATCCGAACCGCACCCTTCCATGCGGTAAAGCTCTGCGCCGGGATCACATACACCATGGGCGGAATCGCGACCGACGCTGCCGGTCGGGTGCTTGATATTGCCAATCGTCCGATTGCGAATTTGTATGCGGCAGGCTGTACGACCGGCGGAATCGAGGGTGGCGGTGATCTTGAACAGGTTGCATACATAGGCGGTCTCAGCCGGTCGACTGTCTTCGCCCTGCGCGCTGCAAATGCAATTGCGTCAACATGGGCCGCCGCCTGATTTAACCGGTTTTGCAACGTTAATTTTTAATATCGATGAATTTGATTGATGAAATCACATTTCAAACAGACGATGCCGACATTTCCTGCTCTGCATTTCCTTGTTAAAAATGGCAACGCGATTGCATTGCTGCTGGCGTCGAGTATGCCGATAGCCGGATTCTGGATTTGGGAAGTCAGCGGATCTACTGCTTTTCTTATTGGCGGCGGGATCGCAGGTCTTTTTGCTTACCTGATCATGCGCAGTTACGTCGACTTGGTCAGGCTTGTTGTGGACGCGATGCTTCCGAAGTGAGCTACGGCATCGCGCCGTATTGCACGTTAGAGATAGCGCTACTGAATGGTATTTTAACTGGATGGCCTGACATGAATGATGCCATATCGCAGGCACCGGCTTTGAGCGGTGTGCCGCTAGGAAAACGCCGGTCACTGCTCCTGGCGGGAGTGCTGACCGGTGTCCTGGGAAGTCTTGCATCAAGAGACGTAGCGGCCATGGCCTATCCGGATCGCCCCGTTCGCTGGATTGTTCCATGGCCGCCGGGTGGTGGTGCAGATCTTCTCGCACGCATACTTCAAGCGCGGTTGGGTCAATTACTGGGGCAGCCAGTGGTCATCGAGAACCGTGGTGGAGCGGCGGGAAATATTGGCGCATCAGCCGGTGCACGGGCAGCTGCCGATGGCTACACGCTGACGTTTGCCTACTCAGCGACCCATTCGATCAACCCGCTTGTGTTCACGAAGATGCCGTTTGCGCAGAGTGACTTTGCGCCGGTGATTTTCTTGACGACCGTCCCGCAGGTACTCGTTGTCAACGCAAAGCTGCCGGTGCACAACATCCGGGAACTGATTGAGTTATCGAAGAAGCGACAGATTACATACGGATCGGCTGCGCCGGGATCTCTTGGACATCTCGGAGGGGAGTTGCTCGCGTCAATGACAGGCGCAAACATGTTGCATGTTCCCTATCGTGGGGGTGGACCAGCCTTGTCTGCCGTCCTTTCTGGGGAGATCGACGCCCTTATTGGTGTGCCGGTCGTGCTTAAGCCGCAGATCCAAGCGGGGAGGCTCCGCGCATTGGGCATTACCGCCGCGAAGCGGACAAGCGTCTTGCCGAACGTGCCGACGATTGCGGAATCCGGAGTGCCTCACTTCGACGTGAGCTCCTGGAATGGCGTACTGGTACCCGCGGGAACCCCAGGGGCGGTAATTACCACCCTTAACGCCGCTTTCAAAGAGACTCTTCTGGATCCGAAGGTGCGAGAGCAACTCATCGATGCCGGCTATGAGGTCGTCGGAGGCGAACCTGCTGTCCTGTCTAAGTTCATCGCCGGTGAACTCGAAAAATGGAAGCCCGTCGTGAAGAAGATAAATCTCCACGTGGAATAGAGAAGTATTGCCGCACGCATTCGACACCTTGGACTATCGATATGACTGAGAAACTGCTGGACACCGATAACGAAAACTCAATTCGACTGAGCGTAAGTGAGGCGCATGATCTTGGCGTGAGCACCCTTATAAGGATTGGATTCACACGTGCAGAGGCGGATGTCATCTCCGGACATCTGCTTGATGCATCCATGTGGGGTTACGAGTTCGCAGGCCTTCCGCGGATTCTTGTCATTGCGGAAAGACCGGAAATGAAGAAGCCCCGTGTGCCGGTTTCAATCGTGCGCGAGTCTCCGGTCTCGGCATTGCTCGACGGAGGGAACCACGTCGGCTACATCTCTTTAAACCGTGCTGTCGATGTTGTCATCGACAAGGTGCGTCGCTCCGGCATAGCGGTTGTGGGGTTGAGGAACAGCTGGTTTGCGGGACGCAACGCATATTACCTGGAGAAGATTGCCAGGGAGGGGTATGCGGCGATCTACTTCGGCAGCAGCAGCCCAAGCGTTGTGCCGCCAGGGGCGTTAAGCAAGGCGTTGGGGACCAACCCGCTAGCTATTGCCCTACCTGGCAAAGTGGACCCATTTATCTTTGACATGGGGACGGCCTCGGCGATGTCAGGCGAAGTCCTGATGAAGGCCTTCCTCGGCGAGGAATTCCGTGATGTCGTTGGCATCGACAAACATGGCGAGCCCACGCGCGTTGCCCGAGATTTGCTGGAGGGCGGTGTCTTTCCATTCGGCGGACACAAGGGTTACGGCTTGTCCCTCGCAATCCAGAGTCTTGGCCTGATGGCGGGTTCACGGCTACGGAATGGCGACGTTAGCGATTTTGGATATCTCTTCGTCGCTTTCAATCCGGAACTATTGATGCCTGCCGAGCAGTTCAAGGACCAACTGGAGGAGTTATTGAACAAAGTAAGAACACTGCCTCGCCAAACAGTTTCTGCGGAGATTCGAATTCCATCGGAGCGCGGCTTTCGGGAGCGTGAGATTCGACGTCGGCAGGGCATCTTGGTGAACAAGACTGTTTTGGAGCGTCTACAGCAGTTGAAGTGAGCTTCCATCTGTATGGAATTGGAGAGAGACATGGATAAGCCAGTGAAGGGCAGAACAACGTTGGTTACAATGGTGGTATTGACAGCTGCCCTATTTGCCAATGCAGCCTCGGCTCAGGATCACTATCCGAGTCGACCCGTGAGGATTCTTGTCGGCTTTGCGCCTGGAGGCTTTACGGATGTGGCCGCTCGCATCATTGCCCGGAAGCTGACCTCCGCACTGGGCCAGCCCGTGGTGGTAGAGAACCGACCGGGTGCAAATGGATTGATTGCGAGTGACGCCACCGCACACGCACCGGCCGATGGTTATACGTTGATGCTTGCGTCGATTGGTCTCACGACTAATCCGCTGCTTATGAAGGGGGCTAACTATGACCCCGTCAAAGCCTTTACGCCCATTTCTCTGCTCGCGATGGTCCCCAATGTCCTGGTCGCTTATCCCGGTATTCAGGCAAAGAACCTGGCAGAGCTGTTGACGCTGGCCCGCACTCGACCGGCGCCCCTCACGCAGGCCTCGGCCGGAAACGGCTCTCCGGGGCATCTATCTGGCGCCCTTCTTCAGGTGATGGCTGGAATAAGGTTGGATCATGTCCCCTACAAGGGTAGCGGACTGGCAGTAAATGACCTCGTTGGAGGACACGTCGACATCTCGTTTCCCACCATTCCTACGGCCTTGCCGTTGATTCGTGCCGGCAAGCTCAGGGGAATCGCGGTTACAAGCGGGAAGCGATCGCCACTTATGCCCGACGTGCCGACCATCGCGGAAGCTGGCGTACCAGGCTACGACACCGGAGGCTGGTATGGAGTGGTTGGGCCGGCGGGTATGCCCAAGGATGTGGCACAAACACTCAGCAATGAGATTTCCAAAATCATGAAGATGCCGGATGTCCGCGAGCGGTTTATCGCCGAGGGTGCTGAGCCGGTTGGCTCGAATGGCCCGGAAATGCTGACATTCCTCGGACGCGATACCGAGCGGTGGGGGATGGTGGTGAAAGCGGCACACATTGCGCTGCAATAGCGCAAACCGATCGTTTCAGAAAGTTCTCTGCGTCCTCACCGTCATTCAATTGGTTGCCATGGCTACACCTATCAGCAAGACATCTCAAGAGCCGCCTCCGGGCCACGCGCGTAACCTCATTGAATATCTGCGCGCCTTGGGCGACGAAACGCCGCGCGATGCAATAGATAAAGCACGTTGGTGTCTTCTCGACGCTATTGGTTGTGCTCTGCTTGGCGTGCGGCAACCCTGGGGCAAGATCATGGCAGAGGAAGTCATCGCGGATTCTTCTCGTGGCTCTTCCACTATCCTGGGCTGCGTCGATGAGGTTGCCTCGAGCCAAGCTGCGCTCTGCAATGGTACCGCGATGCATGGATTTGAACTCGATGATCTGCTATCCGCCGCCTTGGTTCACCCCGGTGCAGTCATCGTTCCAGCAGTACTCGCAGCGGGGGAAGCCGTCGATGCGTCTGGTGTGCAGATTCTTCGGGCTATTGTGGCTGGCTACGAGGCAACTGCACGCATCAGCATGGCGCTGGGCACGGAGCCCTCCCAGCGCGGGTTCCACAAGACCAGTGTAGTGGGGCCTGTTGCCGGCGCCCTGGCGGCGGGGGTGGCAATGCGCCTGCCACTCGAACAACTATTGAGCGCAACCGGCCTTGCTTGCTCGTGTGCGTCTGGCGTCAAGAACTTTGCTCTGGGTTCCGCGGGAATGGTAAAGCGGATGCATGCGGGCCGAGCGGCGGAAGCGGGTGTTCGAATGGCGATGCTCGCTCGTCGTGGTTTTACCGCCCCCCCAACGGCGATTGACGGAAAGTTCGGATTGCTGGATGCATTTGGCGGCGGGAGGGCACAGCCGGAGTTATTGGACGCAGGCCTCGGGACTGGATGGGCAATCGACGATGTCTGGGTAAAGGTCTATCCAATTTGTGGGTGGATCCAGGGCGTTGTACAGCTTCTGCTTGCAATGCGGGAGCAAGTCGGTATCGATGTGCGGGAAGTAGAGAAGATTGTCGTCGCGACAAGTGCGTTCGCTGTCCAGAACAACGCCAATGCGGACGTCTGCGATACTATGGATGCCCAGTACAGCATCCCATACTGTGCAGCTTTGGCGCTTACCGGAGATCCGAGCGACCCGATGGCGTTTAGCCCCGACGCCATTCGAGATCCTATGAATTCGAGTGTTGCCAGGCGTGTTGAACTGGTGGTCGATCCAGTCGCGGAACTGGTCTATCCACGACAGTTCGCCTGTCGTGTGGAAGTTCACTTGAAGAATGGAGAGGTGCATCGTGCGGAGACGCGTGACGCACACGGGACACCGGGGGATCCATGCGATGAAGAGGAGAGGATCGCAAAGTTCAATCGCATGGTTCGGCTGTCAGGCCTGCCAATTCCTGCGCAGGAAGTCGTCGATCGTGTGTGCCGACTGGAAACACTGCCTTCGGTGCGGATGCTGACGCGTTTGCTGAGCCCTCAACGAGGAGTAACACGAGAGCTGTAAGGCATGCGAGGACCAGCGCAGGCGCTGGTCCTCGCTGGCCGCTCGATATTCTTCATATTCCAATCTGCTCTGGAGTCGTCATGAAAGTGGAAGGGCAGTGCCACTGTGGGGCCATCCAGTATGAGGCGGAGGTCGAACCTGGCACCATCTCCATATGCAATTGCGCGGACTGTCAGATGCAGTCTGGCTCAGCCTTTCGCGCAAACATTGCGGCCTCTGGGCTATGAGTTGGGTCGACCGGTGAGACAAATATGGACGAAGCGGCGCTTTGAATGGATGCCTGATATCGATGGCGTCGTAGAGTTCGAAGGCCAGCCATAGGTCTCGGTGCCGCGGCCCCTTGACCTCGGCTTCTTCATTCATCCGAGCGATGGCTGATGGTATCGAGCTGCTAGCACCGCTGAGATGATCCATTGGCACAGGTGCAGCCTTTCGAAGCGCGCCCCGTGCCCGCCCGTCGTGCCATCCCGACATTGGAATGCCGCACGCCCGATGGCAATGTCGCTCGTCAGCCGGCCGGACGCCAGTTTTTTGCCTGGAATTCTTCGTAGGCTTCGTCTGCCCAAGTCAGAGCCCGTGCGGCTTCACACATGATTATCGTGAGGCCTGCTCCTGCGAGTACGACGGCTTGGACATGTTCCTTGGAAAGACCGAGGGAGAACAGCCGGATCGCGTGAATCTTGAATTGCACCTCCTTGCCCAGCAAAGCGAACTGCACCGCGATAATCGTCTCGTAAGTAGTCTCGTCTAATGTCTCGGCATTGCCGAGCGCCGCGCGCATCTGCTTGTAGTGCCCGAGCGCCTGCGGGTTGACGGCGGCGATGATTTCACTGGTGCTGTTGACGTCTGTCGTCTTCATATGCGATCCAAAGTTGTATGCGCTTGATCCGCGGTGCAAGCGTTAGTCGGCGTGGCGCCTGAGCCCGAGAGGGTCTTATCGATGTGCCAGGCGCGCGATCTGCGCGGCATCGTGGTCGGCTGTAGGCGGAAACAACGGCTCAAGCGCTAGCGGATTCCGGTATCCGTTATGATTGCTGAGATATCGAATTGCGGCAGCCTTGCAAGGGCCGGCGGTGGAGGAATTTCTCTTCGCACCCCACGGCCTCGTGCACCAGCGTGTGCGGCACCCTGGCGATCATCTGCTGGTTGCCGGGGCTCCATCGCAGCCGAATCCGCTCCTCTGGCGCGAGCACCGCGGTGCGGCCCTCGGCAATCCACAGTCGGTGGCTGTCACATTCGATCTCGGCGCCGGCTCCGAGCGACGTATGCACGAGGGAAAGTCCCCGAACGGGCGAGCGGATATCTCGACTTCGGCGCCATGGCGCAGCGCGTAGATCTTCAGGCGATTGATCTCACCCTTGAACATCGCCGCATCTGGCGCGCCAGGCTTCCAGCCCAGCACATGGTCAGTGAGTTCGCGAGAGACGTGGTCATGCGCCTCCACGCACACATCGGATCGGAGCAGCGGATTGCTATATGGCGCGGAGAGGGCAGGGGGCCGCGGAGAAAGTAGCTATTGCCCGTGTTTCCGGCCTTGCGGTGGTTTCACTGAGCCGCTGCACTGAAACTGCCTGGAAAGGCACAGACTGATCTGCGGGAGGGCTGATTGCCCTTTTCCTTTCCCTGCGCCGGGTACCCGAAAAGCAAAAACCCCACACTTCGGAAAGTGTGGGGTTCGGCAGCAATCTGAAGTCCACATCCGGGCGGGCCACTTCGCCAAGGCATGCGAAGCGGGCTCCTCTTGGTGCCTTTCCCAAGACCTATGGGGCAGGCTGGAGAGGGAAGCGGTCCCCGACCCGGGTTCGCCCCTTTTAGAGGGCGGCGCGGTCAGACGCTATGTAGTACCTGGCACCGTCGGTATAGGTGTCGAATTTGCCGCTTTTCGCGCCGTCAGTGTACACATCGTACTTTCCAGACCGCGCGCCGTCGGTGTAAGTGTCGAATTTGCCACTCTTGGCGAACGCTGGAGCTGCCAGCAGGGCGGCTGCGACTGCGGCGATAGCGATCAGGGCATGGCGATTGGTATTCATGGCTCACCTCTTTCTTAAAGCTGGTGGATGCCATTCTCTTGGTCTGACTTGTTGCATTGCGGCATCCGATGACCGCATATTAGGGGTTTCCCTCATGGAGGTAAACCCCAGCATTCACAACGATTGGTTTCAATACCGACAATAATCTGGCCTGAGCCGGAAAAATTCCGTTGGACTATCCCAGGAGTGGCCCAGGAATCGATGCGCATCCTCGGGAACGGTTGGCGCCACACCTTGCACTGTGCGGCGCCAATGAAGCAGTGGAACATCACTCGCTGACGACCAGCTCGGACTCCGGCACTTCGAGCAACGGCTTCTTTGCAGTGCGGCTGCGCCAGGCCGACCAGGTCACGCCGATCAGCAGAAGCGCCGACGCGACAACGAAGGTGCAGCTGATCGGCCGCTGCAGGAACACGGTCATGTCACCGCGCGAGAGCAGCAGGGAGCGGCGGAAGTTTTCCTCCACCATCGGCCCGAGCACGAAGCCGAGCAGGATCGGCGCCACTGAGAACTCCAGGCACATGAGCAAGGCGCCGATCAGGCCGAAGGCCAGCACTTCCCAGATCTGGAACAGGCTGCTCTGGGTGCTGAACACACCCACCGCGATGAAGAACATGGCTGACGGGAACAGGTAGCGGTACGGCACCTGCAGAAGCTTGACCCAAACGCCGATCATCGGAACGTTCAAGATCATCAGCAGCACGTTGCCGATCCAGAAACTGGCGATCAGGCCCCAGAAAATGTCCGGGTGCTCGCTGATCAGCTGTGGCCCCGGGCTGATGCCCTGGATCATCAGCGCGCCGAGGATCAGCGCCATCACTGCGTCGCCAGGAATTCCCAGGCTCATGGTGGGGATGAAGTCCACCTGCGTCTTGGAGTGCGAGGAGGCCTCAGGTGACGCAACCCCCGCGATCATTCCCGTGCCAAACTTTTCCGGCGTCTTGGAAATCTTGCGCTCCAGCGCATAGGCTACGAAGGTCGTGATCGTCGGCCCCGTTCCGGGCATGGCGCCGAACAATGTTCCTACGCCGGTGCCGCGAACCATCGGCCAGAAGGCCGTCTTGAGTTCGGCCAGGCTTGGGCGCATGTCGCGGATGCGCAGCTTGGTCTTGGCAGTGACAGTGCTCATTCGGTTGACGTTCAGCAGGAAGTCCGCCACACCGAATAAACCCATGGCGATCGCTACCAGCTCCAGCCCGTCGCTCAGCTCGGGAATGCCCATCGCAAAGCGGAAGGCCCCCGTGTTGACGTCGGTGCCTACCACGCCGCAAAGCAGCCCGAACAACGTCATCGCTACCCCCTTCAGCGGTGAGCCACGCGACATCGTCGAGCCGGCCAGCAAGCCCAGCAACATGATCGAGAAGATCTCGGCAGGGCCGAACTTGAACGCAATCGCCGTCAGAACTGGCGACGCGAAGATCATCACGAGAATGCCCACCGATGCGGCGAAGAACGAGCAGATCATGGTGATGCCCAGCGCGGTGCCGCCCTTTCCTGCGCGAGTCATCGGGTAGCCGTCCAGGCAGGTGACTGCGTGCGGCGGGTGGGACGGCAGGTTCAGCAGGATCGCGCCGATCGCGCCGCCATATTGCGAACCGTAGAAGATACCCGCCAGCATCAGGATGGCGGGCACCGGATGCATCGCGTAGGTCAGCGGCAGGAGGATGGAGATCGCGGAGAGCGCGCCCATGCCGGGCAGCACGCCGATCAGGTTTCCGACCAGCACGCCGAAAAACGACCACATCAGGTTGGTGCCCTGAAAGGCGACGCCGAACCCGAACCAGAGATCATGCAAAGCATTGGAAACCATAGCAGTCAAACCCCCCAGCCAAACAGCGGCAATTGCAGCTTCAACGCCCACCAGAACACGCCCGCGGCCACCACGCACATGGCCAGCGCGAGCAGCGCGGCCTGCTTGAGGCTATTGCTGCGGTCACCCAGGGCGGAAATAAAGACAATGGAGAAAGTGGCCGGGATCAGGCCGCCGTACTTGCCGAACAGCAGGAACGCGAGCGCACCCAGCACGATGCACACGGCCCCGCGCAGGTCCGGCGCGCTATGGCTGTGGCCGTGTCCGGCAGGCTGCGCGGCCTGAGGTGAATCGCCGCGGGCGGACATTGCAATCAGCACGCCAACCAGGGCCAGTAGCGCACCCACGGCCACCGGGAAGAAGCCGGGGCCCATGTGGCTCAACGTTCCGGTGTGGTACTGAAGGCCGGCTGCCACCGCGGCCAGGCCTACCAGCGTCATCAACGCGCCCCCGTAATAGTCCTTCCTGAAACGATGCGAGGTGTTCATGCTGCGCCCCTCCTGCCGTTGTGCAGCGTGGGCTGCGATGTGACACTGCCCGCCTCGGGGCAGCGCTCTTTGGCACGTCGTCTGATCATGGATTGGTCTCCTTCGTTCCGTTCTATGAGAACGCCGATGACCATGCGCCCTTCGATCAGGGCGGTGGCGCAACGGGTGAGAGGACTCTAAAGCCGGCTGCTTCCAACCGGCTTTCAGTCGGCTTGCGGCAAGCTTTCTAAATATGTCACGATGTGATGTAATAAATTCAGGGCCACGTAATCTTAGTGAAATCCCTAGGGAGGATCCGTTGCCTGCTGGCGCTTTCTCGCAGCCGCTTCAATGGCCGTCGCGGTGGCCCAAGGGTGGCCTGCTTGAAGCGCCCGGGATGCGTGCCGGTGAGAACCACCGCCCTGACCGCCGCATCGGACTCCACCTTGACAACGCCGCCAGATCTGCATCGTTCACCGCGTCCTAAGGCCAGTAGAGGGAGCGCTGACTAGGCAGTTGTTGTCTGCGGGAAAATCTCAGTACAAATATCGCGCAAATTTGGTATGATGTACGTCATGCGAAATATGAAGATCAACGCTAGAAGCGTCGCCAAGGAAGCGTCGCACGAGCGCATTGTGGCCGCGGCTGCCCGAGCGATCCGGCGCAGTGGTTATGACGGCGCTGTCGTCGCCGACGTCATGAAGGACGCCGGGCTGACGCATGGAGCGTTCTATGCTCATTTCCCCTCGCGCGAAGCCATGCTGGCAGAAGCCGCGGATCGAGCGTGTGCGGAGTCCGCGGCCGCCGCGGAAGGCGTTGTGGCTAATGCGGCTCCCAAGACGGCCTTGGAATCGATGCTTCGAGCCTATCTGTCCAAGGAACACCTCGAACTCGTCGAGATGGGATGCCCCTTGGCCGCGCTAGGCTCGGAAACGCCTCGACAGGCGCCCGAAGTTCGCCGCGCGACGACTCGCCACATCAAGGCGATGACAGACCTGGTCGCCCGCCAATCTCCTGACTGGGGACAGCCCGGTGCTCACGAACAAGCACTCGTGACCATCGCCACCATGGTTGGCGCCTTGGTGCTGGCTCGTGCAGTCGACGAGCCAGCGCTGTCCGATCGCTTGCTCGAAGCTGCGCTGGAGCGCCTGGTCCCCCCTGGTATCTAAACCTGGGTTAATGCAATCATCTCGCTCGCCCATTGATATGATGCGCATCATGCGAAATGGCGGCGACGCTCGTTTTGAGCGTCGCGCCGAATCGCTCTCAACGCGCATCCCGGACGATCCCGAATTCCACACTCTGACGGAGGAACTACATGAACATGCGCGGCAAGATTGCCCTCGTTACCGGGGCCTCCTCAGGCATCGGCCAAGCCACCGCGGAGCGGCTCGCGAAGGCGGGCTACAAGGTGTACGGGACCAGTAGACGCGCAGGCACAACCGGTCAGCGATCGTTCGAGTTGCTGTCTCTCGACGTAGCGAGGGACGAATCCGTCGATGCTGCTGTCCAAAAGGTGATGCAACTGGAAAGCCGTATTGATCTTCTCGTCAACAACGCCGGCTTCGGGGTCGCTCCGGCGGGTGCGGAGGAGAGCTCGATCGAGCAGGCCCAGTCGATCTTCGATACGAACTTCTTTGGGATAGTCCGGATGACCCGGGCCGTCGTGCCACATATGCGCCGGCAAGGGGATGGTCGCATCATCAACATTGGCTCCGTGCTCGGCTTCCTGCCGATGCCTTACATGGCGCTATATTCCGCCACCAAGCACGCGGTGGCTGGCTATTCGGAAGCGCTCGACCATGAACTGCGCACGTTGGGGATCCGCGTTTCGGTGGTCGAGCCGGCCTACATCAACACCCCTTTTGATGCCAACCTGATGGAACCCGATGCCCCTCTCGATGTGTATCGAGAGATTCGCGCGGGCGTGGAGAGGCGGGTGAAGGAAGTTCTCGTCAGCGCGGACGGGCCAGAAGTGGTGGCCGACGTCGTGCTGAAGGCGGCCATGGCGACGCATCCAAAAATTCACTACGCCCCGGGCCTCGCCAGGCGCATGCGCATGCTGCGCAGGTTTGCGCCGGCCAGCGTGCTGGATGCGGGGGTTCGCAAAGACCTGCGGCTTGAAGCATAGGCGGTTACCCGCTTCGCGCGCTTTTCCGTGTTGCACATACCCAGTCATCCAATCTGTGAGAAAGGAATGTCCATGTCATCATGCATCGCCAGGCGGCCACCCGCCGGCCAGGCAACGTTAACCGTTGAAGCCATGGCAGCGCTTCGTTTGAAACAAGCGGCCGGCGTCGCTCTGATCCTTGCGGCAGCGCTGGCGGCACCGCCGGTGCGGGCCGGCGATGCTTCTCCCGCTGGCCTGTGGAAGAACGTTGACGACATCAGCGGCAATCCGCGCGCGCTGATCCGCATCACTGAATCGAATGGAACGCTTCAGGGCAAGATAGAGAAAGTGTTTCCTGCCCCGAGCGAAGACCCGAATCCGAAGTGCGACAAATGCGAGGGTGCAAACAAGAATGCGTCGGTCATCGGCCTGGTCATCTTGAGTGGCCTGAAGAAGGAAGGCGAAGAGTATGTCGGCGGCCAGATTCTTGATCCCGACAACGGCAAGGTCTATCGCAGCAAGGTCCGCCTGGCCGACGACGGCAAGACGCTCAGCGTGCGCGGCTACATTGGCGTGCCAATGCTGGGCCGCTCGCAGACTTGGGGGCGTCAAGAATGAGAGCGACCATGAAAGCGTTTCTTCTCGATCGGTACGGGAAAAAGCGCGCGTTGCGTTCCGCGGAGGTACCGAGCCCGATGCTGGGTGAGGATGAGATCCTGGTCCAGGTCCATGCGGCAGGTGTGAATTTGCTGGATTCCAAGATCAGGGACGGCGAGTTCAAGCTGATCCTCCCCTATCGCTTGCCTCTTGTCCTGGGCCACGACGTGGCCGGCGTCGTAGTCAAGGTCGGTTCTCGCGTCCGGCAGTTCAAGCCGGGCGACGAAGTCTATTCCCGGCCTGATGATTTCCGCATCGGCGCCTTCGCCGAGTACATCGCGGTCAAGGAAGCGTCTTTGGCTATCAAGCCCAAGGCACTGAGTATGGAAGAAGCCGCATCGATCCCTCTGGTGGGGCTGACGGCATGGCAAGCGTTGATCGAGAAGGCCAATCTGAAGAAAGGACAGAAGGTATTCATCCAGGCGGGTTCCGGTGGCGTAGGCACATTTGCGATCCAGTTGGCCAAGCATGTTGGCGCCACTGTAGCCACCACCACGAGCAGCGCCAACACCGACCTGGTAAGAGGCCTCGGGGCAGACGTCGTCATCGATTACAAGAAAGACGATTTCGAGCAGATTCTTCAGGACTACGATGTGGTTCTGCACAGTCAAGATGCAACGGCGCTGGATAAATCTTTGCGCGTCCTTAAGCCTGGCGGAACGCTCATCTCGATCTCTGGCCCTCCCGATCCCGTATTCGCAAAAGAAATCGGAGCGCCGTGGTTCGTGAACTTGGTTGTTCGTCTTCTGAGTTCGGGAGTCCGGAAGCGGGCAGCACGTCGCGAACTGAGGTACTCGTTCCTCTTCATGAGGGCCAGCGGGCGCCAGTTGCGCGAGATCACCTCGCTCATTGACGCCGGCGCGATACGCCCGGTAGTGGATCGGGTCTTTTCCTTCGACGAGACCAACGAGGCCATGGCCTATGTCGAGAAGGGGCGAGCTAGGGGAAAGGTCGTCGTCCAGGTCAGATAGGCGCGATCACCCATCGGTTCTTTTTCGACCCTGCTCGACTGCATGGATGACCAGCCGGGGGCGCAGAAGCCGCATGCCGCCAGCGCATGCTCAAGAACTGATGCGACCCCACATTGTTCAGTGCCAGCAAAGCGACCAGACATGCCCTGCCTCCAGCTTGATGTAAATGGAAGCTATGCCCTCGCAGTACGGAAGGAGGCGATGCGAAGACCGGGTGGCTCGCCCCCCCGGTAACAGAGCATCCTCAAATGTCGACGCCATACAAAGAGCTGCAAGGCATTTTTGGCGACCCGTGGTTCGAATCGCTTGAACCGGCGTCGCAAAAGGTGTTGCTAACGCAAGGGCGCCCGTTTCGTGTCAGAAGCGGCGAGTTCGTTGTGCGCAAGGGGGATCCGGCGAACGGACTCTTCGGCGTCGTGAGCGGCGCTCTCGCTGCATCCTCGGTCCTTGAAGACGGGCGGCAGATGATTTTCGGCTTGCTCGAGCCGGGGGATTGGTGCGGCGAGGCATCGTCGCTCGACGGATTGCCCCGCACGCATGACATCCATGCCGTGCGCAACGCCGAAGTGCTGCACATCGCGCCACCACTGTTCGAGCAATTGATGCTGAATGCCCGGTTCGCACGGGCGATTGCGGTCCTGCAGACGGCGCGCACCCGAACCATGTTCAGTTTCTTCGAGGATGCGGCGCTGCGTAGCACGCGCGCTCGCGTCGTGCGGCGATTGCTCAGGCTGGCGCGCGGCGACGCTCCGGCCTTGCCCCGCTCCAGGCGGGTGATTCCCATCACGCAGGAGACCCTTGCGATGATGCTGGGCCTCACCCGCCAGACCTTGTCCCTGGAGCTCAAGGCCCTGGCCGCGACGGGTGCACTGTCGCTGTCGTACGGCCGCATCGTCATCGAGTCGGAGCAGACGCTGAGCGCGCTCAGCGAGGCCTGATCACGGCGCTACGAGCGACTGATCCTAGGACTTACCCGTGGAATGTCAGCTGCCTTGCATTCGCATGCGCACGCCCATCCGTACCATGTGCAATCCCTCATCGCACTGGCTGACTAGCGCAAGACGGCGCCGCAGCGAGATGTGATGCGCGCGCGAATCGCGTTGTGGGCCCACGAGGGCCACGCCAATACAGCCATTGCGCGGGAACTGGATGTCTCGGTGCAAACGGTCTGCCTGTGGCGCAAGCGTATTGCCCAGCAAGGTGCCCAAGGCATTCGCGAGGGCGAGCGCAGCGGCCGTCCGCCGCGCATCACGCACGAGGCGCGACTACAGTTGATCGCGCTGGCGTGTGAGACGCAAGAGCCTGAGGGGCGGGTCACGCCCACGCTCGATGAGATTGTGGCGCGCGCGGTGGAGCGTGGCGTTGTCGAGCAGATCAGCCGCAGCCAGGTGCAGCGCATTTTGCAGGCCGGCGACGTGCGTCCGCACCGGGTCCAGCAATGGCTACATAGCCCAGACCCCGCCTTTCGCGAGAAGGTCAACGGCATTTGCAAGCTGTACCGGAAGGCGCCGCGAAACGCGGTGGTGCTCAGTATCGACGAGAAGACCGGCATTCAGGCCATCGAGCGTAAGCACCCAGGACGCGCACCCGCACCGGGGCGGCTGCGTCGGCGTGAGTTTGAATATATTCGTCACGGCACCCAGGCGTTGATTGCCGCGCTAGACGTGCATACCGGACAGGTGCTGGCAGAATGCCGCGACCGGCGCACCCAGGACGATTTGGTCGCTTTCATGGAGCGCGTGGCAAGCGCGTACCCGGGCAAACAGGTGCACGTCGTCTGGGACAACCTGAACACACATTGCGCCCAGGCCGTCTGGCAGGCGTTTAACGCGCGGCACGATGAGCGGTTTCACTTCCACTTCACGCCGTTGCACGCGAGTTGGGTCAATCAGATCGAACTCTGGTTTGCCCGCTACACGCGCCGGGTACTGCGCCATGCGAGTCACACTAGCATCGCGCACCTGCGCGAGCGCACCGAGCAGTTTATCCGCGCGCACAATCAGGCGGCACGCCCGTTCAAATGGAGCTTCCGGGGCTATCCGCTGCAAACCGGCGCATCGTAATCGAGAATCAACATGCCAGCCTTACCCACCAAACATTACGCTGCCAAATTGCAGCAGCAACTGCGCAGCCTGCTCGGCCACGAGCAGATCATCACACAAGCCTACGGGCGTCACCTGTTGATCAAACGTCTGGACGACGAGGAGCCGACCGTGGTGGCTCGGCTGACCGAACTCGGCCGCAATCGTTATGGCGCCGCCTTTCGCAACCATAGTGGGCGTTGGGAGCCGTTGCCAGGCGCAGGCTCGCTCGACGAGATGGCCCAGGTGGTCGTCACGCTCCTGGAGCCGTACCTACAGCCTGATAATTATTAAATCTATTTACGGGATGTTGTACTAG